>JBFJZC010000038.1:0-14619 GCA_041622295.1 Porticoccaceae bacterium | reverse complement strand
TCATTTCAGTTCAACATCACTGATGTTCTAACTGTTCAGGGTGGACACATTGCTGCGTGTATTGATTACGCCCGCAAGCATAATTATCAGGCGATCGATATCACCCCGGAAATCGAGGACTGGTGGGTGCAGGAGGTGATTAACCACAGGGGTAAGACCGACCGCAATAAGGAATGTACGCCTGGGTACTACAACTTCGAGGGCGAAGACAACCGCCGTCAGGACGGCACCTACAATGGTGGCTTCAAGCGATACATCGAGCAAATAGAAGCCCTGCACGGGAAAATGGACGACATCTTTATCGCTACCAAAAGCGCGTAATTAGCGGGATAAGTCGTGAAGTATGGCATGGACGGGTCGCTTGACCAGCCCATGCCATGACTCCGGGTTTCTGTGCGGTAAAACCGGAGACCCTGGCTCCGTTGCTCCTCAGTTTTACTTTTATCTCGCGTCGCTTTGCCGGGAACCAAAGCTTACTGAGGGCCAAAAATAGCGGTTGAGGGCTAATAATAAGTACTGAGCGTTACGCCAACTTAATGTTTCTGGTGTGGCCCCTTGATCAGGTCTCTTACTTTATCGAACAGCGTGACGGATCTCAGGTCATTAATTTCGCCAGCATCAAGAAAGACTTTTTTGCACTGCGGGCATGCTTCCATCCAGATGTGCGGTTGCGCAACGTCGGAGATCTTATCCATCCTGACGGCACAGGCCGGGCAATCAATATTATCGATTTTGTCGTAGTTCTTGCTGTCATGAGGATAACCGGTGTCGATGCCAAGGTCGGACAGGCCTTCTTGCTTCAGACTTGATAAGCGTTGTCCCTTCAGCAGTTCAAGCGTATCTGCTTCACAGAGCAGTCCTTTACAGCCCGTGCAGCGATCCACATTAAGGCCGAGAAAGGATTCTTGTTGAAAAGCGCTGTTACATTTGGGGCAGAGCATGGCTGAACTCCTTTTTCATATTATGTGGGGCAGTATAGACCGGTTTATTTTTCTGGAAAACGCGCGAGATCAAGGATTGATGAATTGCATGTGCGCTTCTGGTGTCACTGCTACGATTCGCAAAAGGCTGGCCTTTAACAGCCGGTTCGCGCAAAACCCGAATCGCGATAAACCGGTTCATCGTAAATGAAGAAGCTCGGGGTGAATGATCAACGTGGCGCCAGCGCTGATCATCAGGAGCCCGACAATTTTCCCACCAAGGCTGCCATACGGCATGATTTTCTCGGCCAACACAAAGACTGTGATCAGAGCAATCCACCATAAGTTCATCACGCCACCCAAAAATAGCAGGCCCATCAAGATCCAGCAGCAGCCGGTACAATAGAGTCCGTGGCGAGCGCCCAGAGTGAGCGCGCCAAAATTTCCAGTGCGCCAATGCGACGATATAAATTCAGCTGGCGAACGGCAGTGGCGAAGGCAGGCATTTTTTACCGGGGTCCACTGATAAATTCCCGCGCTGATTAACACCGCTGCACCCAGTGTGTCGCTGGTGGCGATCAGTGTGGGCGATAACAGGGCTGCCTGGTCGAGCCCCCATTGGGCAGCGGTTGCCAGAACGCTGAATAATATCCAGATCAGCAGGTAACCTGCGGTGAATACCCACGTCGGTGTAATGGCGTTACCGTCTTTTTTGGCCTTCTTCGCTACGGCGTGGTAAATCAGTACAGCGGGGGTTACGGAGGGTAGCATCATGCCGACCATCATGATGGACCACATCAGGAACATCATTAAGGCATAGCGCCGGTCCCAGTCACTGATCGCCATGGTTGGCATGTCGGGCATCTCGGCCATCGAAGCCATATCGACAGCCATGGTATACAGATACCACCACGCCAGAAGCGCGACGCCAGCCAGCGATATGAGGATGACCAGTGTGTCAAAGCGGCGGATGCTGCCGCCAGCTATCATGCTGTACTGCCGCAGGCTCAGCTCATGGCCAGGGTTTTGTGGATTACGCCGTCCTGATTCCAGTGGATATGGCTAAATTGACCGTAACTCTCGCTTAACTCGAGCGCAATTTTACCGGTCACCGAGGAATTGCCGACACCCATTTCAGCGTAGGTGTATTCGAGCCCGCCGGGCAGGTGAATTCCGGCGCGGGATTCTTCGCCGCTAAACGGGTTGACCAGGGGTGTGCCAACGGATTTAACCAGGCCCGAGCATGTTATCTGTGCCTTGCGTGCATCCACGTCAATGTCTATTTCCAGCGGGGCATAAAGTGTATCGAGCACATCAGACATGGTGCTGTTGTAAACATAAAAAATATTGGCGCCAGGTTGTGTGGCTTCGCCATGAGCGATTTTTTTTATTGCGTTGCGTTGCTCAGTATTGGCACGTTCATCAATAATGACTTGCTGGCGGCCGTTGCCTTCGGCTATTTCGCCGGGCCAATGCAACAATATGAGAAAACCCAGGCCAGCCAGGGGGGTGCCGTTGAAATGGCCTTTCTGGATAAAGTTACTGACCACAGCCTGACAGAATCCGTGGCTGCTTGGCGCGTTAAATTGGCAGGGACAACCGAAGGCGCAGTTGCAGTTGGCAAATTGAGTGGCATGAATTTCCCATTGATCAGTCATGATGTTGTCTCTCTGTCTGATTGGCATGTGTGATGCTTTGAAGCCTGGTGTTCGACGAACGATATGAAGAATAGAGGATAGCTTCAGTCTGTCAAGGCGATCGTCTTGCTGGCCAAACTGGGGACAAAGGGGCGTCAGTAGCTAAGGCCGATCTGGCGGAGAGGCACATTCTTCAAACCGCGGTCGCGCAGCATGTGAATAAATCGCAGCGTTTTGAAGCCATCAAACCAGGTGTGCATGTGTTTGTTGTAGCTATCCTGCGTGTTGCTGATCTTTCTTGCAGCGAGGCTGGCCTGTTCAATACCTAACGCAATAAGCGCCTGTTTGGCAATTTCTGGCAGCGATAAATCGGCTATTGGATAGACCCACGTGTCGGGCATCAGCATTAGCCATTGATGCAGATGCGTAAAAACGTCTGGGTGGTAAAAAATGGCCGCGTTATCAGCGTCCCGATCTGTTAGTAAACGGCTAATGGCAGGTCCTGTGCCAAAAGGGACGCGATCTGAAGGTCGCGCTTCGATCTCAATTGGAGATGTCGTCAGGCTCAAAATTGGACCGACCTTGGCAGCCTTGTTGAGCAGGTAAAAATCCTCTGCACCGCTCCGCTTTGGGAAGCCGCGTACCTGGGCATAGGCCGTGTCCCTGATCGCCAGTGCGCTGCCGATGGTGTGATAGGCGTATGGCGAGCCCGCAGCGCGCAGGCCGTTGACATAGTGATACATTCGTTGCTCATAGAGTTTAGTCGCGCGACCGATATCGTCATCGCTGCAGAGGTGCCGAAACGGGTATACCGCGGCGGTGTACTGCAGTTGAGAGCCAGAAGATAAAGCAGAAAAATAGTCTGTTGGTAAGTGTGCATCGGCATCGGATGAATAAATCCACGGTTGTGAAATATAGCCGAGGCTCATCAGTGTCAGAGCCAGGTCGGCGCCGATCTTGCGAGCTAACCCGACGCCCTGTTTGCCGGGGATGGGTATATGGGAGAAGCGATCGACCAGGAGCACGGCGCTGGGTGTTCCCTCCAGATCAAGTAACTGCAGGTGTTCGTTGCGCCAAACCGACGAAGCGCGGGTGGTAATGGTAGTCCACAGGTGATCATTTTCCGGAACGGCGTTGGCGACGGTGTCGGGCTGGTTAACCACGACTATCAATAATACGGAGTGGTAACGCATCAACGAGCCAGCCAGTCGATAAAAAAAATCGGGTGATTCCCGGTATGCGGGTATTACGAGGACGTTTTTGAACCGGCTTGCCTGTGGCCATGGCGGGCTAGCGTTGGTGATCAGGCGAACTTCAGGCTCCGCGTAAGTGGCTAGATACTTTACAACTGTGCGGGTGGCGGATTTGACGGTCGCGGTCGTGTCCTTCAATGCAATGTCCGCTGGTAATACCGATCAGTGCAACGCGGGTCGATTGGCTAAGGTGCTCGCCAGACCGGCCTCAATATCCAGCCACTGGTCGAGGCGAGCTGCGATTACGGGCTCGGTAAAATGGTTGGCTGCGAGCTGGATGAATAAATCTCGATGGCGATCTTCGGAACCGCTAATAGCCGCGTAGAAAGTTTTTAGGTCACCCTCCGGCAACGCCGCTGCCACCAGGCCAAAGCGTTCGGCGCCCCTGGCCTCTATTACGCCGCCCAGCAACAGTCGGTCGAGAAAGTAATCGTCTTTGCCGTTGCGTAATTGTTTGCGCAACTGGTTGATGTAGGTATCTTTACTGTCTTTTTGCAATTGCAGGTTGCGAAGCGCCATGATTTTCACCACTTCTCGAAAGTGATCAAGCTCCTCAATGGCGAGGTCGATCATGGCTGATACGATATCTGGTTTGTCGGCGTAGTGAAGTGCCATCGACATCGCCATCCCAGAGGCCTTTTTTTCCGCGCCGGCGTGGTCGAGCAAAAAACTGTCAAAATCTGCCAGTACAGCGTTGGTCCAGCTGGCGGTAGTGGTATACCTCAGTTTGATCATCGTGGAGTAAGTGTTTCCATCAGGGTATTATGACGAGGAATTATCGCAGAGCCGGGCAGGAACCGATACAGAGTCAGGCCGGGGAAAACTGAGCTGGATATAAAAGGAGTCTCAATGGTTATCAAACCGAAAGTGCGCGGATTTATCTGTACCAATGCGCACCCCATCGGGTGCGCGGCCCATGTACAGCAGCAGATAGACTACGTCAGGGCGAGGGGCCCGATAGCCGATGGTCCGAAGAAGGTATTGGTGATCGGCTCGTCGACCGGTTATGGTCTGGCCTCACGGATTACTGCGGCCTTCGGCTGTGGCGCTGATACCCTGGGTGTCTTTTTTGAAAAGCCTCCGACCGACAGGCGTAGCGCTTCGGCAGGTTATTACAATACCGCTGCCATGCAGGCGGCGGCACGCCGAGAAGGACTTTATGCGGAGGGTATCAATGGCGACGCCTTTTCCGATGAGGTTAAAGAGCAAGCTATTGCGATGCTCAAAAAAGACATGGGGCCGGTGGATCTGGTGGTGTATTCGCTGGCATCGCCGCGGCGCACTGATCCGCGCAGCGGCATCACCTACACGTCTGCGCTTAAACCAATTGGTGAGCCCTACACCATGAAAGGCGTCAATACCGACACGCTGCAGATTGACGAAGTCACGGTTGAACCGGCTACCGAAGAGGAAATCGCGAGTACTATCAAGGTGATGGGCGGCGAGGACTGGGAGTGGTGGATGGACGAGCTGGCGCACGCGGGTTTGTTGGCAGAAGGGTGTAAGTCCACCGCCTATACGTACATTGGCAAGGAGATGACCTGGCCGCTGTACGGGCACGCCAGCATTGGCATGGCGAAAAAAGACCTTGATCGCGCCAGCGCGACCATTGATCGAAAATTGCGGAATCTGGGTGGGGAGAGTCGGGTATCGGTCCTCAAGGCCCTGGTTACACAGGCCAGTTCGGCGATCCCCGTCATGCCGCTTTATATTTCTATCCTCTATAAAATTATGAAAGAGGAGGGTAGTCACGAAGGCTGCATCGAGCAGATTCACGGTTTGTTTGAACGCCAGCTGTACGCTACCGGCGAACGTGATCTGGATGAACAGGGGCGCTTGCGAATGGACGGGCTGGAGCTCAAGGACAGCGTACAGGACAAAGTTAAGGCCTTGTGGGACAGCGTCACGACTGACAATATTAATGAACTGACAGATTTTAAAGGTTATCGACAGGAGTTCCTGAAACTGTTTGGCTTTGGGATAGAAGGGGTCGACTACGAGGCAGATGTTAACCCGCTGGTGGAGTTGTAGGCTGCCTTTTGGGACTCTTGAAACACGCCCAATCCAGAAAATGGCATAAGCGGCAGGATTGGTGCTCAAATAGTTGCGGTTAGTGGCGCTATAGGAGATATGTAATGACGACGGTTGACCAGTTTTCACCCCTGGTGCGGCGGATTACCGCGCCGAATGGCAGCGCTATGACCGGCGCGGGCACCAACACCTATCTGCTGGGTAAAAAGGAGATCGCGGTACTCGATCCGGGCCCCATATACGATAGCCACATAGATGCGATCATTGAGGCCGGTGCGGGCAAAATTCGCTGGATTATTGTCACTCATACCCACAAAGACCATTCTCCAGTCGCTGCCATTCTTGCCAAAAGAACCGGTGCTGAACTAATCGGCTGCGTGATGGACGAAGCGGACAGCTTTCAGGACGAAACGTTTAAGGTGGCAAACAATATTCGTGACGGCGAATTGTTCAAGACCGATGAATTTACCCTGGAGGCGATTCATACGCCGGGGCATGTCGGCAATCACTTTTGCTATTTGTTACATGAAGATGGCATTTTGTTTGCTGGCGACCACATCATGGACGGTTCAACGGTGGTGATTATTCCACCGAGTGGTGATATGAAGGATTATCTGGATTCACTGGCGAAACTCCGGCAGCACTCGCTTCAGGCCATTGCGCCAGGGCATGGCAATCTGATGCCCGAACCCCTGAAGGTTATTGAGGGTCTGACTCGTCATCGTATGATGCGTGAGCAGAAAGTGATTTCCGGAATGGAAAAGCTCGGTGAGTCTAGCCTGTTGGGTATGCTGTCAACTGTGTACAACGACGTGGATAAGGGTGTGCTATTTTATGCGCGCTTTTCGCTGTGGGCTCACTTACTTAAGCTAGAGCGCGATGGTCGTGCCCACCGAACGTCGCGCAACGCGGAATTTGATCAGGAATGCTGGGAGCTTGTTTAGCGAATTACTGCGGGTGTGTAAGGGTTTGGGCTTGAGAATGCCCTGGGTTCGCTCACCCTCCCGCATGCGTCCTTAACAGACACCACTTGTTAGAGATAAATTAAATGGATATGTCATCGCATAATCTTCAATCCCTTTTCGAGCAGTTAGGTCTGCCGTCATCGGAAGAGCAAATCACCGTTTTTCTTGATCAGCATAGTCCGTTAGACCCTGGCGTTACGTTGGTGGAGGCCTCTTTCTGGAATCCGGGGCAACGGGCCTTCCTCATTGAGTCGTTAGCCGAGGACTCCGACTGGACAGAACTGGTTGAGCATCTGGATGCCGTACTGCGGCGCTAACTGGCACGATCAAGATTAGCTGGTCAGAGGCTGGCAAGAAGGCCTTTTGACCGGCGATGTGGCGCAATTGCAGGCAGGCCCTGCGGTTGGGGCAAATAAACTGAGCGGTGCTTGTGCCGGCCTGGTCACCTCAGTACCATTACGCTTTTTTCGCGGAGCAGCTCAATGATCGCAGGCAGTATTGTTGCCCTGGTGACGCCTATGGTGCCCGGTACGCTGGCTGTAGATATTGCTGCGCTAAAAAGACTTGTCGAATGGCACATCACTGCTGGTACCGATGCCATTGTCGCAGTGGGTACGACCGGCGAGTCTGCTACGCTCGATGTAGATGAGCACCTTACGGTTATCAAAGCCTGCGTAGAACAGGCGCGCGGCCGTATTCCGATCATTGCGGGAACGGGAGCCAATAGCACCAGCGAGGCTATCCAGCTTACCGATGCGGCGAACAAAAATGGTGCGGATGCCTGCCTGCTCGTTACGCCTTACTACAACAAGCCTACGCAGGAGGGTTTGTTGCTGCATTACCAGGCGGTGGCCAACGCGGTGGATATCCCACAGATTCTTTACAACGTGCCGTCGCGCACCGCCTGCGATATGTTGGCCGAAACTGTCTGTGCGTTGGCGCAGGTCAAAAATATCGTCGGGATCAAGGAAGCTACAGGTGACATGGCTCGGGCGCGCGCAATTATCGCGGGGTGTCCGGCGGATTTCGCTGTGTATTCTGGTGATGATGTCACTGCTGTGGAACTGATGCTGCTCGGTGGCAAAGGTAATATTTCGGTGACCGCTAATATTGTACCTGCGCGCATGCATGAGCTTTGTGCGGTGGCTACTGCGGGAAATGTGAGTAAGGCGAGAGAAATGGGCAGCGTCCTGGCGGTGCTTCATGACGCTTTATTTGTAGAGTCAAACCCCATCCCAGTCAAATGGGCGTTGGCAGAAATGGGTCTGGTCGCCCATGATGCGATTAGACTTCCGCTCACCCCTCTTTCTAAAATCTGGCACCAGCAGTTGCGCTCGGTGCTACGTGATGCTGGCTTGTTGCCCGCGAACTGACGGTGACACGCTGTCTGGAGAATTTATGAGTAACGTTTTGTCCCGCCGACTTTTCAGCAAGGCTAGAAAGATCACGATGATAGGTAGTTTGTTTGCGTATTTTCTGGTTCTGACCGGGTGTGGGATGTTTGACGATGATGGGATTTTCCGTAATAAGGGTAAGGACTACAAGCAGGCTGCGGAAAAACCTCGTATAAAAGTCCCTGAAGGACTGGATGGCGACGCGCTCGGTGAGCTTTACCTGATACCAGAAATTCCTGAGACCAGTGTCCTGGATGAAGAAGAGGGTACGCCCCGCCCCCAGCTTCTGTCTACGAATGTGCTGGAAGAAGAGGTGAAGGTACAAAGCCTGGGTGAGCGACGCTGGATTTTGATCAACCGTGAGCCCAGCGAAGTGTGGCCACGTGTGCGCAACATATTGAATCGTAACGCCGTGCCGACGGCGTCGCTTGATGCTGCGACAGGTGTGATTGAAACAGTATGGCTTGAGTTTGATGATAGCCCTGACAAAGCTCACCGTTACCGCTTTTCCATCGAGCAGGGTGTGCAGCCCAAAAGCACGGAAATTCTGATTTTGCATTCAGCCATGACGAAGGCTGCTGAAATCCCCGCGTGGCCAGCCCAATCGGATGAAGAAGAGCGTGAGAAGACCATGTTAAATGTTCTTGCCAGCTCCCTCGCCGGTGATGAGTCAAGCGGCACCGTGTCCTTGCTGGCTCAGGAAATCGGTGGCGCATCAAAGGTTGACGTGCTGGCCCCAAAGGGCAAAGAACCGTATATGTTGCTGAAACTTGACTACGATCGGTCGTGGGCATCGGTGGGTTATTCGGTCGGCAAAGATAACTTTAGTATTGTCGATCAGGATCGTACCGGGGGAGTGTTTTATGTCGGTTACAGTCTGGACGAAGAAGATAAGCCTGGATTTATTCGACGTTTGTTCGGGGCTGAGACCGCCGATAAAGTGCCCGAGGCGAAATACCAGGTACGACTTATTCGTGGTGCCGAGGGCGTCGAAGTCAGGGTGTTTAACAGTGAGCAAAGTCCGCTCGAACGAACCGAGGCACTGCGGCTGTTGAATAAAATTCGCGCCAATTTGTCCTGATAGGAGCTTGCCCGCGTGCGCTTGACATCGTTGGGCAGTGGCAGCCGAGGTAACGCCACGCTGGTGGAGTCTGCCAATGCCAGTGTGCTGGTCGATTGTGGCTTCTCAGTCCGAGAGCTTCAGCGGCGTATGGCCGAGCGCGACCGACACCCCGAGCAGTTAACGGCCATTTTAGTGACGCACGAGCACAGCGACCATATTCGCGGTGTATTTGCGCTGGCCAGACGTTTCTCCTTGCCGGTGTACATGACGGCAGGGACAGCAAAGGTCTGTGTTGGAGACCGTTCGGAGAATGTTGAAATAATCGATGCCCAGCGAACCTTCAAGGTCGAGGATATTGCGGTACAACCGGTCGCCGTGCCGCACGATGCTCGCGAACCCGTGCAGTTTGTTTTCCATAGCGGCGGTAAATCTGTGGGCATACTGACTGATCTGGGCAGTATTACTGCTCACGTAATTGATGCTTACCGGGTGTGCGATGGCCTTTTGCTGGAAGCCAACCACGACCGCACAATGCTGGCGGAGGGCTCGTATCCTTATCCGTTGAAACAGCGGGTCGGCGGTGACTGGGGGCACTTGAATAACGAGCAGGCGGCAGGGTTACTAACCCATCTGGAGCGGCAGCGTCTGCAGGGCCTTATCATTGGCCATATGAGTGAGCAGAACAACTGTCTAGCTGCTGTACGCAGTTATATTGATCCGTTAGTGGGCAGTGTCGGACTCGTGCACTACGCGAGTCAGGATAGCGGTGCAGACTGGCTGACTGTCGAGTAAGTGGCAGGCATGTGGCTGGCGATTGCGCACGGTCCCATGTTTTGCGTTAGCGTTTCGCGATTAATTAGTTACTGGTTCAATCAGGAGAGCCTTTCTATGAACAAGGGTGAAGAATTGTACCGAGGCAAGGCAAAATCGGTTTATATGACAGATGACCCGGATTTATTAATCCTTTTTTTTCGCGACGATACGTCTGCATTTGACGGTAAAAAAATACAGCAGCTTGATCGCAAGGGTATGGTCAACAATAAGTTTAACGCCTTTATTATGACCAGGCTTGCTGAAGCGGGCATTCCGACACATTTCAAGTCATTGTTAAGTGAGCACGAATCGCTGGTTCTTAAGCTGTCAATGATCCCTGTTGAATGTGTCGTGAGAAATATTGCGGCTGGCAGCATCTGTAGGCGCTATGGCGTGAAGGAAGGACTTGATTTGAACCCACCTACTTTTGAATTTTTTCTGAAGGATGATGGGCTCGGCGATCCGATGATTAACGAATTCCATATCGCATCATTTGGCTGGGCACAGCCGGAGCATGTGGCCAGGATGAAAGAATTGAGTTTTGCAGTGAACGACGTGGTTAAAAACCTGTTCCGGCAGGGCGGTATGCTTTTGGTCGATTACAAGCTGGAGTTCGGCCTGCATGACGGTCAGGTTATCCTTGGCGACGAGTTTACCCCTGATGGCTGCCGTCTCTGGGACGCCGACACCAGGGAGAAGCTGGATAAGGATCGCTTTCGCCAGGATCTGGGCAACGTCGTTGAGTCTTATGAGCTGGCAGGCCGTCGGCTCGGGTTAAATTTCGACTGAGGCAGCTTCCTCCGCTGGGGTTGTTCGCCAGGGTATTTTTGGGTGCATAGCGCCCATATCAGGTGCAGAAAAAACTTAATGACCTCTGAATTGTCCACAGTTAATGGCAACATCTAGATACAGTTTCTGGAATCCCTTGCAAGTCATTGATTTTTTTAATCAACTTTCGTAACTAACTGATATGTATAGATATTTTTATTTGGCCAAAAAGTAACCATTCTGTAGCAAAGCTATGTAATACGCGGCTCTGTCATCGTTTTGTAAAAGTAATCCACGTAGTTATCCACAGATTCTGTGGGTAACTGATGTCAACCAATAGTTGTTATAAACGCTTAGTTATGCAATGTGCAGGGAGGATAATCTGTTCGACTTTTTCAGCGAGCCCGCTGGCCTCTTTACAGATCATGTGATCATTGCCTGAGAGGTTGACATGTGTAAGGTGAGTGAGTTTATGCAGTATCGATACATTCTTGAGGTCATTGCGTGAAAGATCCAGCACGGCAATATGGGTGAACTTGTCAAGACCATCAAGGCTGGCAATGCCCGCTTCGCTGCAGCGCAGTGTGGCCAGCTGTGAGGCTTGAGTCAGTTTCAGATCTTTGATGGTGAGCGTGACGCACTCATTGAGTGGCGAGTCAATTATGGTGTAGTCGCTGAACAGGGTGGGAGGATTGTAAACCGGAGCGTCGTTAAAGGTGACGGTGTATCGGCTACAGGCGCTGGTGATCAGGGTCAGCAAGGTGATACAGAAGACTTTTTTCACAAACTGATCCCGATATAATTACACAGATTTAATCATAGCCTTGTCAGCACAACATGGCTACCATGAGACAAAGACCATGAAACAGAAAATCCAGTGTGCTGTCAGATAGTACCTGACGGTAATGCAGCTGGATTGACAGAGAATTTATCGCAGCGTGTCGGTGATGCTTAATTGGAAGAGGCGAAAGCTGGGGAGATAACCTTGAAAAAAGTACTGTTAGTGATGGTGGCAATAACATTGGTTGCCTGTATGTCGACGGATCCCTACACGGGCCAGCAAAAGGTCAGTAACACGGCCAAAGGCGCGGGGATTGGCGCCGTTACCGGCGCGCTTATTGGTGTAGCCACATCCAGCAAGAGTGATCGAGAAAAAGGCGCATTGATTGGTGCCGTTGGCGGGGCTGCTATTGGTGGTGGCGCGGGTTTTTACATGGACAAGCAGGAAGCTGCGTTACGGTCAAAACTTGAAGGCACAGGCGTGAGAGTGGTCAGGGAAGGCGATAATATACGCCTGGTGATGCCTGGCAACATCACCTTTGGCACCGACCGTCACGAAGTCCAGCCTGAATTTTATTCAACGCTGGAGTCCGTTGCCGTGGTGTTGAAAGAGTTTAACAAAACCAATATTCGTATTGCAGGCCATACCGATTCGGTGGGTAGCGATAGCCATAATCAAACGCTCTCCGAAAAACGGGCCGGCAGTGTTGGGCAGCTGCTGATATCTTACGGTGTCCTGCCGGGCCGCGTTCTGGTGACAGGTTATGGTGAGCGGTACCCGGTCGCGAGTAATGATACCGAAGGCGGTCGTCAGACCAACCGGCGTGTCGAACTCGAGTTGGTGCCTTTCCAATAGGCTAGAAGACCGTAGTAACTGGCCTGATATAACCGTTGTGGGTAGTGCCGCAACGGTTTTTTGTATCGTGTATGACCTTATTTTACGCGGATAAGCTCCCTTTGTATGCGCAGCCCGGTTACGAGCAAATTGCGGCGGGTACAGCCCATGCTCTGGGTATCTCTGTGGTCCTGAAGTTGGAGCAAATCGCCACTGACTATTATCTCGATTGCGGAGACGGTGGCCTCTCTCTGGTTAAGCACCCAGGTAGCGGCAGTGGTAAAACTGCTTCGCGGGTTGCTATCAGTTGTGATTTCGTAACGGGGGCTTCCCGGCATCGACGGCTCTACGGCGGCGGCATTCGGCAGGCGCTGGGGCGTGCTCTCGGTCTATCCGGCAACTTTAAACCACTCGTTGCAGATTTAACGGCGGGGTTAGGGCGCGACAGTTTCGTGCTGGCGAGTCTTGGTGCGCGCGTCATCCTTATTGAGCGCAATAGCACCGTGTCGGCGCTGCTGGCGGACGGGCTGGACAGGTTGCGGCAACGTGCGACCCAGGACGCGGTGCTGGCGGACATTAGTGATCGGCTGACACTGTATAAAGCGGATGCTAAAAACTGGCTGTCGGACTTTGACGAGCCCGACAGGCCCGATGCGATTTATCTTGATCCCATGTTTCCCGAGCGCACGAAATCGGCCAATGTCAAAAAAGAAATGGCGATTTTTCATGATGTGGTCGGCGACGATGCCGATGCTGATACATTGTTAGAGGCGGCTCTCGAAGTCGCGCATTATCGAGTGGTGGTAAAACGTCCGCGCCGGGCACCGCCTCTGGCTGATCGAACCCCAGGTTTTTCAATTGACGGCAAGACGACACGTTTCGATATTTATCCCCTAAGGAAAATACCCCGCTAGTTTTTCGTGACAGGCGGTAAGCGGATGGCCGCTCCAGCTGATACTGTCGTGATAGTGGTGGCGTGGCCGCGTACGTTGGTCAGGGCGAGGACACTGCCAGCAGCAATCAGACTGATGCCGATAAATGTGGTTAGCGACCACTGGTAGCCTTCAAAAAAGGTCGAGATTAGCAGTGCCACGACGGGGAACATCAAAAAGGTGTAACCAGCACGAGCTGGACCGATAAGTTCTAACAAGCTTAAATAGCAGGCAAAACCGATTGCAGTTCCAAATGCTGCGAGGTAAACCAGCGCCAGCGAATATCTGACAGTGAACTCGTAATTAAACTCCTTGCCGCTGCCAAGCGTGACTAGTAAGAGCATTACACAGCCATAGAACATGCCCCAGGCGTTGTACTGGATGACGGGCAGATGACGGCGTGTGCTCATAAACGTAGCCAAAATACTGCCAAACGAAGCAAGTAAAGTCGCGCATAGTGCGAGCAGGAGTCCCCGTACGCTATCGTCGCGAAGGGATAATTCCGTTAGCTCCGCGGAAAACAGCAGCCCAATGCCTGTCATGCCGAGCAAAGCACCCAGTACGACTCGCAGCTGTATTGGGTTACCCAAAATTAGACGAGCGGTAAAAATGTTGAAAAACACAATCGTTGAAAACACGACCGCCACGAGTCCGCTAGTGAGCAGTGCGGAGGCCTGGTAAACCAGATAGTAGTTGCCGGAAAACAACAACACACCGAGTCCTGCAAAGCTCAGGTGATCAAGGGGCGGGAAGCGCAGCGACAGATGTTTGGCGCGACACCATGCAAACAGCAGTATGGCGGCGATGGTGTTGCGGTAAAACGCTGACACGGCAGGGTCAACCACACCGAGGTGCAGTTTGATGGCCAGCCAGGTAGAACCCCAGATAAGTACGGTAATGACAAAAAGAACAACTATTTTCACGGGGATGTCCAAAACTGCTTCGGTTGGAGTATTTGGAACCGGGTCGGCCTTGCCGACATCGGCGGGTTATCGGGTGCTCTCTGTTATCGGATTGCGCATACAGAAAAGAGCCGCCGGGTTGATGGCAACTATCTCCTGGTACTAGGTAAGGAGCCGCTTCAGGGTGCCCAGGTAGATTTCCCTCAGTGTTTCCAGATCAGCGACGGCGACATTTTCATCGATCTTATGAATAGTGGCATTAATGGGGCCGAGCTCGACGACCTGGGTGCCGAGCGTTGCGATAAAGCGACCGTCGGACGTGCCTC
>JBFJZC010000037.1:0-14839 GCA_041622295.1 Porticoccaceae bacterium | reverse complement strand
CTGTCGAGGTAACCCCGGGCCGGGTGGCTGGGGAGCGCTGGTTAGATACGGCGATACCGAAAAAACGATGCACGGTGGTGAAGTCGAAACCACCAATAACCGCATGGAATTGACCGCAGCTATAGAGGCTTTGATGGCGCTTAAGGAGCCCTGTCATGTTGATCTCACTTCTGATTCTGAATATGTGCGCAAGGGGATCACGGAGTGGTTACCCAACTGGAAAAAACGCGGCTGGAAAACTGCTGCCAGAAAGCCCGTTAAGAACATGGATCTCTGGCAGAAGTTAGATACGGCTGCGGCACGTCATCAGATAAACTGGCACTGGGTAAAAGGCCACAGCGGCCACCGGGAAAATGAAATTGCTGATAGCCTGGCCAATATCGGCGTTGACCAGGTGTTGGAGTCCTTATGAGACAAATTGTTTTAGATACAGAAACGACGGGGCTGGAGTGGAGCCAGGATCACCGGATAATTGAGATCGGCTGTGTTGAGCTTGTTAATAGACGCCTTACTGGAAGGCATTTCCATCGCTATATCAATCCTGAACGGGATATCGATGTTGGCGCCATGGAAGTTCACGGCATTACCCAGGAAGACCTTGATGACAAACCGGTATTTAAAAGTATTGCCAGCGATTTCCTCAATTTTATCGAAGGCGCCGAATTGGTTATTCACAATGCCCCGTTTGATATTGGTTTTATCAACTACGAATTTTCAAGACTGAACCGAGAGGACCTGTCCTTGGACAGGCACAACAATGTAATCGATACTCTGATACTGGCCCGGCAACTCCATCCGGGGCAGCGCAATAGTCTTGACGCGCTTTGTCGGCGGTATGGTGTTGATAACTCGCAGCGAACCCTGCACGGCGCGTTACTGGACGCAGAGATTCTGGCCGATGTGTATTTATTGATGACTGGAGGGCAGGCGAGCCTGAGTCTGGGTAGCGATGACGCCAGTCAGACGTTGATCGGTTCGAGTGGTGAAGTCAAACGTATCAGGGGAGCGAGACAACCGCTAAAGGTTGTTTACGCTGATGCAAGTGAGCTTGAACGACATGCAAAAAAAATAATTGCCATTGAAGCCATCAGCGGGCAGCCAGGTCTCTGGCCGGTTGTCTCTACAGGGGATAAATAATCTTGTGCCTGTTATAAAAACTGCATGACGCAAAACAAGCCGACCACACTAAGTACAATCGTATAGGGCAGGGCCATGACAACCATTCTTCCATACGATAACCTCAGTAGTGGCGCCACCGCTGACGTCAATAAGAACAAAAATGCTGCCTGACCATTGGGTGTGGCGACACTGGGTAAGTTGGTTCCGGTATTGATGGCGACCGCCAGGTGATCAAAGTGTTGTCGGGTTATTTCTCCGGCCAGATAAGCCGCTTTTACTTCGTTGATGTATACAGTGGCGACAAAAACGTTGTCGCTGATCATCGACAAAACACCGTTGGCCAGAAAAAACATGCCCGGTTGAAGCTCCACATCCATCGCGAGTACAGCATTGATGATTGGTGAGAACAGATGCTGTTCGTGAATGACCGCCACAATGGCAAAAAATACAACTAACAAAGCAGTGAACGGCAGCGCTTCCTGAAAAGCGTGGCCTATCTGGTGTTCTTCGACGACACCATTAAACGCGGTCAATAGAACGATAACCAGTAGCCCGATCAGGCCGACCGCAGCCAGGTGGAATGCCAGCCCGAGAATCAGGATAACAGCAACTACCGCTTGCACAACAAGCGCCACTTTTTCGGTAATGGGGCGCTTCGCCGCTTCCTGTGCGCTGAAGTCTTCCAGTACGGCTCGTACTTCGTCGGGAAGGAGTTCGCCATAGCCAAATATGCCTGTCTTTTCGAGCAGATAGCAGGTCAATAAACCTGCGGCCAATACAGGCATGGTGACCGGCGCCATGACCAGAAAGAACTCGATAAACGTCCAGCCTGCTTTCTCCGCTATCAACAGGTTTTGGGGTTCCCCGACCAGCGTCGTGACTCCGCCCAGTGCGGTGCCGACGGCCCCATGCATGACTAAACTTCGCAAAAAAGCTCGGAATTTATCCAGGTGTTCCCGGTGGTACTCATGGAGGTGTTCGTCGCTGTTGTTATCATGATTTTCCTGCGTAATTTTAGCGCCGGAGGCAACTTTGTGGTAAACCGTGTAAAAACCCATTGCAACGGTTATCAGCACCGCAGTGACCGTCAAGGCATCGAGGAATGCAGAAAGAAAAGCACCCATAAAACAGAATAAAAAAGATAGTAGCGGTTTCGAACGAATACCCAACAGGATTTTTGTAAACGTGAACAACAGCAGAGTACGCATGAAATAAATGCCTGCCACCATAAACATAAGTAGCAAGATGACCTCGAAATTGCCTACTGTTTCGTCATACACAGTTTCAGGTTTCGCCATACCCAATAAAATCGCTTCCACGGCCAGCAAGCCACCGGGTTGCAATGGATAACAGCGCAAAGCCAGTGCCAGCGTAAAGATGAATTCGGCAATCAAAAACCAGCCGGTTATGAAAGGCCCGGCAATTACCAGTGCAATGGGGTTAAACACAAGGAATCCGATAACAGACCACTTGTACCAGTTAGGCGAATTACCAAGAAAATTGCGACTGAGAGCGTGAAGAATTGGTTGAACCATAAGATTATGTCCATCAATAGATATTTTGGTGCCTCAGCGTGCTTGCGGGTGTCGGCTACCAACTCAAATCAAAGCGCTGTATTATATCGGAATAGGTTCATTTTCGTAGGGGAACTGCTTGATTTGCAAGATTTTTCGTAAGATTAAATGGGTGAGGCCGAGATTGCTGCATGGACAAGCTGAATAATTACGCTGTAGATCTGCTGGACAAGGAACTTAAGTTTTCGCTGGAGGCCGCCCTGGACATGGCCGAGCAGCTTGACGAAGCCAGTTTGGAGCCGCTGTGCGATGTGATAAAGCAGATCCGGGGGGCCTGCGTTATTGCGGGGCTTGATGGTTTGGGACGCCTGGTCGATGAGATGGTTATGTCGTTAGTTGCTGTGCAGCAGGGTGACTCGGCTGATCTGAATGCGTTTGGGACCTTGCTGGTCAGTACGTTGATTGCAGCGACCGGGTATGCAGGTATTGTAGTCAGCGCCAGGAGAGAAAATGTTTGCGTTTTGTTACCGGAAATGACGGCATTGCGGCGATGGCGCGGAGAGCCACCACTATACGAGTTTCACGTGTTAAGCGGAATTTCATGGCCTGCCTTTGATAAGGAGATTGCTTCAAATCCCTTGGCGGGTGAACAGCGAGAGGACGTGAAACGACTCTGGCACCTCTACCAGTTTGGACTGCTGGATATTATTCGTGACAACAACAGGAATAAGGCTTTCATCATTCTTTATCGTGTTGCATTGCGCCTGCAAAACATAGCTGTGTTGCCGGTAGAGAAGGATTATTGGTGGGTTATTGGTGTCGTGATAAGGGCGTTGGCGGAAAACCGACTGGATTTGCAGGTGGAGCGGGTGCGCTTACTTTCTGCGGTCGAAAAACAATTGCGTCTGTTGGCGGCAGACAACGTTGACCATGGGCGTAACCCTTATCCCGAGGGTTTGTGGCGCGCATTTGTTAGTCTTACGGCACTGATTGAGGCCAGGGATGATGAGGATCAGCAGCGTAGAAACGACGTGGGAATTCCCAGCCTCGACTTTACTGAGCAAGATGTTAGCGCAATACGCAGGACCATATCGGGCGAATCAGTGGATAATGGGCAGGAGGTGTTCAACACACTGGCTGAGATGGTATCGGGCGCGCGCACTCTGGTCGACGTTACACAGAGAGAGGAGGCTGGCAGCGCTGTAGGGCTTGTGGCTGAATTGCACGGCGCTTTTGATGCCATTGAAACCTTGTGGGAAGAGGCTGGATTTAGCGGTCTTGCGCGTCGTTTCAGGCAATTTAGTGCGCGGTTACAGTCAAACAGGCCGGACAGCGAGTTACCTCCGGAAATGATTGCGGAATTCATTGATGCCATATTGCAGGCCGAGTGTGCGCTTGTCGATTTTCAACACGTTCGACCGTCAAAACAGGATGCGCAGGCCTGGGAACGACAACCCTTGACCCAGGTATTACAGACCAGCCTCCTGAAGACCGCAGAACTAGCGGTCATGAACGAATCGGGTGTTCACCTTGGTGAAATTAAGGAGATGATCGATAACGTTGCTTCGGGATATGCTGCAGCTGAAATCGTGCCAACACTTGAGTCGGCCTTTAATACTATCTGTGGTAGTGCGCGTATCATGGGGCTGAATCGCTTTGCAGAGCTCGGCTCTAGAAGCCTGACCTTTGTCAAGAATACACTGCTGTCGAGCCCTGTCGATCAACAGGTTGAGAATTACTGGGAAGTATTTGCGGATTGTATTGCCTGCCTCGAATACTACATCGACAGCTGCAAAGTGGGTGGCCGTGCTGACGAAGCACCTCTGGACATCGCAAATGAATGCCTCACTTCTCTCGGTGTCTAGCGCCGGTATTCCGTGTTTCCTGCGGCACCATAATTGGATAAGCGGCCACTTTGCCTTGCCTGTTTAGACTGTGAAAAAAGTAGCAAGCAGAACCGGTAGCAAAGCGCGTGTCCCGATGCTGTTAGCCACTAGAGATAGAGATTGTCGAGGAGCGGGGATTAAATGATATGGAGAACCTAAATATCCCTGCGCTTATTTTTATCGGTCTCGGCTCGATCGTTTGTTTGTTCGCGTTTCGTCTGTTGTGGAAATATAAATTACTCGGCCGCTTCGGCCTGTTGCTGATCTGCGTTGCCTTGACGGGTAGCGGGGTGATTTTTGTGATGGCTGGTTTGGACTTACTTGAATACCGCCCCATCCCCGACGGTGCACCGGTAGCCATTGTCACTTTGAGTCGCGGATCAGGAAACCAGTTTGTTGCCCGTATCACAGATAATACGGGAGTCGAGTCCGGCGAGAAGTTGACTGGTGATCATTGGCAGATCAGCGCCCGTGTAGTTAGGTTAAACACCCGGGTTATTGGTCTTGAGATGAAGCCCATGGTGAGACTGGAATACATGAGGGGCCTTACGCTTTCCGCCGCCAGCGAGACCCTGGGTATTGCCAGTGCAGATCGATCTTTACGCAGATCACGGAATCGACTTGACGTGTGGCCATTATTAAAAAAAATTCCGGGTTTGGATAGATTGATTTTCATGCGGATGACGACGACGTTTAAACAACCGGTCGAGGATAACGCAGCTTATCTGGTAAATCTTACTAACTTTGGTTTGGTGATAGAGCCTCGTTTGATGGGTACTAGAGCGGATACCAGAGCAGGTGAAATCGTAGACAGTAGGATGTAAAGCAAAGGAGTAATTAATTGGATCTTTTAGGCGAATATGGCTTGTTTTTGGCAAAAATTATAACGGTGTTAGCTGGAATAGCGGTGGCGGTTGCGCTGATCGCGAACGGTGCCAAAGCGAAGTCGAAAGACCGGGGACATCTGGAGATAAGCTCTCTTAATAAAACTCTGAGGAAAACCTCTGATGTTTTCGCCGAAGCGCTGTTGGCGCCCCATGAAAAAAAGCTTGCTATCAAAGCGAGGAAAAAAGAAGAAAAACTGGCTGCAAAAAGTTCAACCACGATTGCTGCCGACAAATCGGTAAAACGGGTTTTTGTACTGAATTTTCACGGTGACTTGCGGGCGTCCGCCGTCGCTGCTCTGCGTCAGGAGATTACTGCGGTGCTGGCCCAGGCAAAGAGCGACGACGAAATTGTTGTCAAACTGGAAAGTAGCGGGGGTATGGTGCATAGCTACGGTCTTGCCGCTAGTCAGTTGGATCGAATTAAAAAGCGCAAGATTCCGCTAACCGTGTGTGTGGACAAAGTGGCCGCGAGTGGCGGTTATATGATGGCCTGCGTGGCCGACAGAGTGCTCGCTGCGCCGTTTGCTATCATCGGCTCGATAGGGGTCGTCGCACAGATTCCAAATATACACCGCTTGTTAAAACGGCATGACGTTGACGTAGAACTGATGACCGCTGGCAAGTACAAGCGCACGCTGACGGTACTGGGCGAAAATACTGACGAAGGTCGAAGTAAATTCCGAGAAGACCTCGAAGATATTCACAGCTTGTTTAAGGAGTATGTCGCTGAGCGGCGGCAGAACGTTGATGTCGAGCAGGTTGCCACGGGCGAGATCTGGTACGGTACCCGCGCCCAAAAAATCGGTCTGGTAGACGACATACAAACAAGCGACGAATACTTGACGAATCTGGCGCTGGACCGCGAAGTCTACGAGATTCGCTTTGTCGAAAAAAAGTCGCTGCCTCAAAAATTTGGCCTTGCTGCAGAAGAGTCCAGCGATCGCTTGCTACTGCGCTGGTTTGACCGCGTATCGAAACCGCGGCATTACTCCTGACCAGCATGTGTTTAGTCGGCAATGCGCGTCACTGACCGCGAGGCATTACAGGTGGCCTTTCTAGTCCCTGCGTAAGTGTTCCTTCACCGCAATTGGATTGGGGAAGTTCATTACGACAATGTAACTCGACAGTAAGAACGTCATTATCGCAGCCGCCTGAATGAGATGGGATGCGATGTTACCAATCAGCGAGGCGTTAAACGCAACATAGGCAATAAGTAGCGAGAACTCACTGATTTGACCCAGTCGACAACCAATATCCCATGCCAGCGGATTTCTTTCACTTTGCTGGTGCAGGAGAAACCGAAAGACGACGGGTTTTATGACCAGCATGCCCCCACCCAGCAAAAGCGCAGGGACAATGACCTGCGGCAGCAGCGTCAGATTGAATTGGGCCCCGAGCGAAAAGAAAAAAAGCACCAGGAAAAAATCCCGCAAGGGTTTTAGCGTGAGCGCGATGTGCTGGGATATTGGGCTGGTAGCCACGGTAATACCCGCTATAAAGGCGCCAATTTCACGCGACAGGCCCACAAATTCAGCCAGTTGCGCAATACCGAGGCACCAACCAATAGCGAGTAGAAAAATGTACTCGCCCATACGATCAAATTTAGCGAACAACGGTAACAGGACAAAGCGCACGGTAAGGACACAAAGTCCCACCAACAGTGGCAGGGCGAGAAGTGTGATACCGATTTGCAGGAAGTCGATCTGGCCATTCTGACCACTGAGCAAGATCAGTAGCACAAAGATTGCGATGAAGTCCTGCACCAACAACATTCCAATCATCATTTCGCCGATATGTCGGTGATGCAATATGGTCGTGGGTAACAGCTTAATACCGATAATGGTGCTGGAAAACATCATGGCGGCGCCGATGATCAAGTTTTCCAGAGACGTAAAGCCAAACAACCAGCCGACCCCGTACCCTGTTACCGCAAATATGAGGGAGCTGATCATGGTTATTAGCGTTACTTTTTTGAACACGCCAAACAGTGCCTGAGGCTGCATATCCAGGCCGAGAAGAAACAGCAGAAAGATAATGCCAATGTGGGAGATGTCGGCAATCAATTTGACATCAGGCACCAGTCCAAAGCCGTAGGGGCCAAGCAAGGCTCCCAGAATAATGTAGGCGATGAGCATCGGTTGACGGCCATAAAGCGCCATAGAGGCGAGTATGGCTGCCCCACTGAAGATCAGAAAAAAAGAGTGAAATACGGCGTCAGTCACAGCGTTACTCCGTCCAGGCGATATTTTGCCTGTATAGGCTCAGAGATGCACTGAAATTCTAGGATCTACGCCTGAACAGCGGTTGTGGTTGATCGACACAACTTTGATAAGTGACCGTGAAATCGTTGAAATAAGGTTGGGGATTGAAATCCTGCGCGGGTGTTGTGTCTAGCAAAAATGTATCGAAACCGCATCGGGCAAGGAAAAATAGTTGATCGGGAATAATGTAGCCAAAGGCGCGCAGTTCACCCTGATAGCCATAACGTTCCCTGATCAGTCTGGCCACCGAAAAACCTCTGCCATCCATGAATGTCGCGAAGCGAATGCCTATGCAGCTGAGTTCGGGGTAGTGACCGACCAGTGCCTCCGGCTCGTCGTCGCTGTTTAGCCATACCCCTGGGGCTTGCTGGCCGCTCTCGCCGCTCCGCTGTTTTAGCCATAATTCGAGTGGCGCAAGCTGATTTGCATTAATCAGTCCGCCTGCATAATCCTCGGGTAAAATCTGCCAGAGATCGTGCTCGATAGTGTTGCCAGTTTTATCAAGCAGCCTTGGCATAGATGCACTCCTTGAATGGTGCCATACCAATGCGTCTTTGTGTATCGATAAATTGTTCGCCATCAACACGATGATCCACATAAACCTGGAGGATTTTCTCGATGATCTCCGGCACTTCGGTGGCAAAAAAAGAAGGTCCAAGCACTCCGCCAAGGGCTGCGTCGTTACCTGAGCTGCCACCGAGCTGTATCTGATAAAACTCCAGACCTTTTTTGTCGACGCCAAGAATACCGATATTGCCAACGTGGTGGTGGCCGCAGGCGTTCATGCATCCCGAGATATTAAGGCTTATGTCGCCGATGTCATAAAGATAATCCATGTCGTCGAAGCGTCGTTGAATAGCTTCGGCTATGGGGATTGATTTAGCATTAGCCAATGAGCAGAAATCGCCGCCGGGGCAGCAGATCATGTCAGTTAGCGTGCCGATATTGGGTGTCGCAAAACCCATTTCTTTGGCCTTTAGCCACAACTCTGGCAGGTCGCTTTGTTTGACATCGGCCAGTACAACATTCTGCTGGTGGGTCACGCGGACTTCACCAAAGCTGTAGCGATCGGCGAGATCGGCAATGGCTTCCAGCTGTCGGTCAGTTACATCGCCAGGGGCCACGCCGGTGGGTTTCAGAGAGAGAAAAGCGGCGCAGTACCCCGGCGTTTTGTGCGTCTTAACGTTCCTTTCCCGCCAACGACTATATGCAAGAACCGGTTCGGTGGTCGCATGAGAGGAATCGCCACAGGCGATATTCTCGTAAGGCGGTGCTGTAAAAAATGATTTTGCCCGGACAATTTCCTGTCCAGTAAGTGTTGCCGGACCATCTTTAAGATGGTGCCATTCTTCTTCAACCTTGCGGGCAAATACTTCTGCTGTCCATGCCTTGACCAGTATTTTAATGCGTGCCTTGTATTTGTTGTCCCGACGGCCATAGCGATTGTATACGCGCAGTATGGCCTC
This sequence comes from Porticoccaceae bacterium, assembly GCA_041622295.1. Lineage (GTDB taxonomy): Bacteria > Pseudomonadota > Gammaproteobacteria > Pseudomonadales > Porticoccaceae > HB2-32-21. The sequence goes on along the minus strand of JBFJZC010000037.1, from coordinate 5,706 downwards.
CAGGTAAGTCAGCAAGTGCTCAGGGGGCAGGAACTGTTTTATGGTTTCGCCAATCATCGGCGTACGGCCCAGTCCGCCACCCACTAAAACCTGAAAGCCTGTCTCGCCAGCCTTATTTTTAAGCAGTTGCAGGCCGATATCGTGAACCTGGATGGCCGCACGGTCTGACTGGGCACCGCTTACCGCAATCTTGAATTTTCTCGGTAGAAACGCAAACTCTGGGTGTAATGTTGCCCATTGGCGGATTATTTCGCACCAGGGTCGTGGATCTTCGATTTCGTCTTTGCCGATACCTGCGAATTCATCCGAAGTGATATTGCGAATACAGTTGCCGCTACTCTGAATGCCATGCATATCGACTTCAGCCAGTTCCGCCAGAATATCAGGCACTTCTTCTAATTGAGGCCAGTTAAGCTGGATATTCTGACGTGTAGTGAAATGGGCATAACCCTTGTCATAGACCCGCGTGATATGTGCTAATTTTCGCAGCTGGGCAGACGACAACATACCGTAAGGAATGTTAATGCGAAGCATTGGCGCCAGCCGCTGTATGTACAGCCCGTTCTGTAAACGTAACGGCAAAAATTCTTCATCGGCAAGCTCACCAGCAAGATAGCTTTCAGTTTGTCGACGAAATTGTGCGACACGCTGTAATAACAGGGTCTGGTCGTAGTGGTCATAAATATACATAACAGCGGACTTAACCTTTCAACCTGTTCAGAGTAGGGATAGAGAGCGCGGACAAATCCGTAAGCACCGGTTCCGCCAGCTTGAGGCGGTAGAACGGCTTAGCGGTGTAGACCAACTCAACATCGTAGAAATTTAAGTAGAAACTCAACATTGCAGAATCGGCGATACTCTCGTTGGGTTCGGATTGCGGTGAATGATAGCGTTGATAAGGACACAGGTGAAAAACCGTTTCTGCATATTGCCGTTTGAAAACGGAATAAGAGAAGACAGTCCTCAAACATATTGCTAAAATGCCCGGCTTTTTAAGGCAGTCATCAAAGGGGAGACAGCACTATGAGTGACAACAATACGGCCAGAGATGTGGCGAAAGGCGATGTCGCGAAAGACGAGGACGGCTTTGCTGATGCCATTGCTACTGTAGCCATCATGGCTATCGTCGTCATCACCGCTGTGCTCTGGGTGAGTAGTCAGTAAGCACTACCAGCAGTATTAAATTTATCGAGATTGCCAGGTTGTCTTCTGGCAATCATCGGCTCCGGCTGATCTGGGCGCGCAACTCAATTACTGCCTGAACTGAGCCGGAAGCATTGTTTGGCCTACTTTTACCTACACTCCGAGTTACGGAGTGCGTTTCCCATCTCGTTATGTTTATCACTTTGCCACCTCAGTTCCGTGCCACTGGCGAATAAGTAATCGCCTTGCAAAGGGTCTGTTACTGGTCATGCACACTAGCTGTCCAAGACAGCGGGTTATCCAGGATCAGGCGAGTATAGAGCTTAACTCACGCTCAACCTGCTCAACAGAGATACCTTTGCGTGCCGCGAGACTGGCCACCTGGTCAGGATGAATTTTTCCAACATTGAAATAACGAGACTGAGGGTGGGAGAAATACCATCCGCTCACCGAGGCTGCTGGATGCATGGCCTGGCTCTCGGTCAGCTTGATAGTGGTAGCGTTTTGCGCATCAAGCAGGTTGAACAATGCCGTTTTTTCAGTGTGATCTGGACAGGCTGGATAGCCGGGTGCCGGGCGGATGCCGCGATATCGCTCCTTGATAAGCTCTTCGTTGCTCAGTGTTTCGTCCGCTGCGTAAGCCCATAACTCAGTCCGTACTTTTTGATGCATATGCTCGGCGAATGCTTCCGCCAGTCGGTCGGCCAGTGCCTTAACCATGATCGCATTATAGTCGTCACCCCTGGCCTGGTACTGGGCCGCCAGTTCGTCAGCGTGAATACCTGTCGTCACAGCGAAACCGCCAATGTAATCAATTTTCCCGCTGGTTTTTGGCGCAATATAGTCAGCCAGTGAAAGCAGGGGATCGGTTTCGCCCGATTTTCGTACCTGTTGGCGAATATGGTGCAGGGTCGTGATGACCTCGGTGCGAGACTCGTCGGTATACACTTCGATGTCATCGGCATTGACGCGATTAGCTGGCCAGAGTCCGATCACGCCGTTTGCCTGTAAGCGATGATTTTCAATCAGGTCACGCAGCATGGCCTGGGCGTCTTTAAAAAGATCGCTAGCAGCCTCACCAATGACCTCGTCCTGTAAAATTTTTGGGTATTTGCCTACCAGATCCCAGGTAATAAAAAACGGCGTCCAGTCAATCACATCGACCAGGCTGGCAAGGGGGTAATCATGAAATACCTGAATGCCCATGCAACGGGGTCGCGGTGGCGAATAGGTCGACCAGTCAAACTGTAAACCCTCCTTTACGGCCTGCTCATAAGGTACAACCAATCCTCGTGGTTGACGCTCTGAGCGGCGCGTACGCACCACCTCATATTCCGCTTTGATTTCCGCGTAATAGAGGTCCCGTTGTTCTTTGTTGACCAGTTTGCTCGCGACGCCAACCGCACGCGATGCATCGGCGACATAAATGGCCTGCGCGCGGTGATACTGGGGATCGATCTTGACAGCTGCGTGGGCTTTTGAGGTTGTTGCGCCGCCGATCATCAGCGGCAAATCGAACCCTAGACGCTCCATTTGACTGGCGACGTGGACCATTTCATCTAGCGACGGGGTGATCAGACCAGACAGGCCGATGATGTCGACATTCTCTCGCCGTGCCGTGTCGAGAATTTTTTCACAGGGCACCATAACGCCCAGATCAATGACTTCGAAATTATTACACTGCAGAACCACGCCGACGATATTTTTGCCGATATCGTGGACGTCACCTTTAACGGTCGCCATCAGTATTTTGCCATTGCTACGGGCGGCCTCTGATTTCTCAGCCTCAATGTAGGGCTGTAGGTAAGCGACGGACTGTTTCATAACTCGTGCCGACTTCACGACCTGTGGTAAAAACATTTTGCCACTACCGAATAAATCGCCAACTACATTCATGCCGTCCATCAGCGGGCCTTCGATGACGTGGATGGGGCGTTCGGCTTGCTGGCGTGCCGCCTCGGTGTCTTCATCAATATAAGTAGTAATACCCTTGACCAGAGCGTGTTCGAGCCGCTTACTAACGCTCCATTGCCGCCACTCAATATCCTGTTGCAGGTTAGCGACTGCGCCATCGCCGCGATATTGCTCGGCGATAGTCAGCAAATTTTCTGTTGCCTCTGGCGATTTATTAAGGATGACGGCTTCTACAGCGTCGCGCAAAGCCTCTGGCAGGTCATCATAAACCGCCAGTTGTCCGGCATTGACAATGCCCATACTCAGGCCCGCGCGTATAGCGTGGTACAAAAATGCCGAGTGAATAGCTTCCCGAACGCGGTCGTTGCCACGAAATGAAAACGAGACATTACTGATGCCCCCGGAAATTAAAGTGTTCGGCAGATTTTGTTTTATCCATGCACATGCCTCGATGAAGTCCACTGCATAGTTGTTGTGCTCTTCAATACCCGTCGCTACAGCAAAGACATTCGGGTCAAAAATGATGTCCTCGGGCGGGAATCCAACCTCACCGATCAATAAGTTGTAGGCGCGCTGACAGATATCGATACGACGTTGCAGATTATCCGCCTGACCGTCGGTATCGAAAGCCATGACAACGATGGCAGCACCGTAGCGCCGACACAATTTGGCCTGGGCAATAAAGGCTTCTTCGCCCTCCTTCATGCTGATTGAGTTGATAACAGGTTTACCCTGTATGCACTTTAGACCGGCTTCGATGGCTATCCATTTCGAGGAATCGATCATCAGTGGAATGCGTGAAATATCGGGTTCAGATGCAATCAATTTGAGGAAGGTGGTCATTGCTTCGACGGCATCGAGCATACCTTCGTCCATGTTGACATCGATGATCTGTGCACCGTTTTCTGCCTGATCCCGTGCCACAGACAGGGCGGCATCGTAATGACCTTCCATGATTAACCGTTTAAAGCGAGCGGAGCCGGTAACATTGCAACGCTCGCCGACGTTAACAAACAGGGAGTCGCGGGTTATGTTGAAAGGCTCAAGCCCGGCCAGACGGCAGGCGGGGGCGATTACTGGCAGCACCCGGGGCTTTATACCCGCGACGGCTGCGGCTATCGCTGCGATGTGTAGCGGCGTCGTGCCGCAACAGCCGCCGACGATGTTGACCAGTCCATCACGGGCAAACTCGGCAATAATGGCCGCGGTTTCCTCGGGCGTTTCATCGTATTCGCCGAATTCGTTGGGCAGTCCGGCATTGGGGTGGGTGCTGACCGGTATTGGGCAGACTTTTGCCAGCTCCTCAATGTGAGGGCGCAGCTGGCGGGCGCCGAGTGCGCAGTTAAACCCGATTGAGAAGGGCTGTGCATGGGCAATACTGTTCCAGAATGCTTCCGGCGTTTGACCGGAGAGGGTGCGACCGCTTGCATCGGTAATGGTGCCAGAGATCATGATAGGCAGTTCAATATCGAGTTCGGCGAAAACGTCCTGTACCGCGAAAATCGCCGCTTTGGCGTTGAGGGTGTCAAACACCGTTTCAATCAAAATGATGTCGGCTCCGCCGGCGATTAAGGCGCGGCTGGCCAGCCGGTAATTGTCGGCAAGTTCGTCAAAATTGGTGTTGCGGGCGCCCGGATCATTAACGTCAGGTGAAATTGAGGCGGTGCGGCTGGTTGGACCGATGACCCCTGCGACCCAGCGCGGACGGTCTGGTGTGCGGCGTGTCAGCTCGTCTGCGGCTTCGCGGGCTATCTGAGCACCGACAAAATTCAATTCATAGACGAGATCCTGGGTAGAGAAATCGATCTGGGACACCGCGGTTGAATTAAAGGTATTGGTTTCAATTATGTCCGCCCCAGCTTCCAGGTAGGCAATATGGACGTCTCGAATAATGTTGGGTTGAGTGAGGGTTAGGAGATCGTTGTTACCGGCCTGATCCTGCTCAATGTCGGCGAGACGCTCGCCGCGAAAATCAGCTTCGCTTAGTTTGTACTGCTGAATCATGGTGCCCATGGCCCCGTCGAGCACTAAAATTCGCTGCGTGGCAGCTTCGTATAGAGCGGAGATTCTTTGTTGGCGATTTTCCAATTCGTTGTATCCAGAGCGGTGCGCTGCTAAAAAGGCTGCGTAGTTTATCAAATGGTGAGCGATTTGGTTCGCTCGAATATGCAGTATCCGGTCTGCATGAATGGAGCCGGGCAGGATGTTGATTGAATAATTGGCGTTGTGCGCTGCGCCAGCAGTTGTTAGAATACATGACTAATTTACTCGGGTATAGACCAGATGGATAGTATTGAGATAACCGAATCAGCACAGCAGTACCTTGCCGAGTTGCTGGCCAAGCAGGACTGTGAAGGCATAGGTATTCGACTGTTTATCACAGACCCCGGCACACCTAAGGCCGAAACCTGTATTGCCTACAATCGACCCGGCGAAGAGAAAGAAGACGATGTGGTGTTGGCGCTACCGCTATTCAATGCCTACATTGAAAAGCGCTGCGTAATATATCTTGAAGATGCCAAAGTTGACTATGCTGCCGATCGTCTGGGCGGCCAGTTGAGTATCAGGGCGCCCAATTCCCGGCTCCCCAAGGTCGCTGATGATAGTCCCATCGAGGACCGGATCAACTACATCTTGTACGACGAAATT
>JBFJZC010000036.1:0-14963 GCA_041622295.1 Porticoccaceae bacterium | reverse complement strand
GACGACTAACCTCGGGCCGAGATCGGAGCCACCGATACCGAGGTTGACTATTGAGCAGAACGGTTTGCCGGTTGCACCGGTTTCTTCTCGCTGCCGAACCTTTTCGGCAAACGTGGTGATTTGGTGCAGTGACGCCGCGGTGCTCCTCTCGGCCTCGCTGTCGCCGAGGGGCTGGCTACGCAATGTTGTATGCAGGGCCGGCCGGTGTTCCGTGGTATTAACCGGCTGACCGCAAAACAGGGCTTCGATGGCTGCTGACAGATTGACGGTGTTTGCCAGTTCTACCAGAAGCGTTAAAGTGCGATCTGTGATGTGGTCTTTGGCATAGTCAAAATAAACTGGGTCGCAGGTGGCACGGAAGCGTGATCCCCGCTGCGGATCTCTAGCAAAAAGCTCGTTGAGCGAAATGCTCTTGAGCGTTTCCGCATGGTCGAGCAGAGCCTGCCAGGCTGGGGTTTTGTCGGTTGACGTGTGTTCCATTCAAAGCTCCGTGCTTATAGCTTCCCGCTCGTCTTGCCTGACGTCAATTAGACGTTAATTTATCTACGGCCCTTATTCAGTGCTGGCGCCAGCACTGTTCCCTGACCAGCAGCATTTACGCGGCAAAATACGTGCTAGTGTTAACTAATCCATGTGTTAACAAAGCGACACGCGGGTTAATCGCAACGCCGGTTGGTCAGCGTATTGTTTTACCAGCCCATCATCCAAATAAAGTAGCGGTTAATTCAAGGCTGCTGATTAGCGGTTTGCACGCGTCTTACCGCTAACTGCGACCGAACACTAATACCGAACACTAATATTGCATGCTGGTCGCTTGATTGACCGGGTAATTGCTGCGGGATTCTTTATATCACAGAACGTGATCAGGATGGATGGCGGCGCAGTTGGCCTAGTAAGCTCTGTCGACAGCAAAATCAGCAAGATCAAGCATGGCGTCTTTGTATATCGACGACGGTAGCATAGCGAGTCTTTGTTTAGCCTGTGTGGCGAGATTGCGGGCTTTTTCCGTCGTGTAGTGAAGCGAGGCTGTGTTACTGATGATATCCAGAACCGCAGGCAGTTGCGTGGCGTCGCGGGCTACGATGACCTTGCGCAGCTGCGTCGTCTGGGTCTCGGATCCCGAGCGCATCGCGTGAATCAGCGGTAGCGTCATTTTCCCTTCGGCAAGGTCATCGCCCGCATTTTTGCCCAGCGTGTCGCTGTTACTCGAGTAGTCCAGGGCATCATCAACCAGCTGAAAGGCCATACCCAGAAGCCACCCGTACTCTTGCAATGCTGCACGAGTGGCAGGATCGGTTTTGCTCAGGATTGCTGCACTGTGGCTGGCGCCGTCAAACAGCTGAGCGGTTTTGCTACCAATGACCTGCAGATATTCATCCTCAGTCAGGTCCGGGTTGCCAATATTTACCAACTGCTGCACTTCACCTTCGGATATGACGTTAGTAGTGTCGGCCAGGATGCGCATGATTTCAAGATCGCCGAGCGCCACCATCATTTGAAAGGCGCGGCTATACAGGAAGTCGCCGACCAGCACACTCGGTGCGTTGCCCCACTGTGCATTGGCGGTGAACCTGCCGCGGCGCAATTCCGATGTGTCGACGACGTCGTCATGAAGCAGTGTGGCGGTGTGGATAAATTCTATGATGACGGCCAGCTCGATATGACCAGACCCGCTATAACCACCAGCCCGGGCGGCGAGCAATACGACGAGTGGGCGCAGCCGCTTGCCGCCGGCCGCGATCAGATAATGACCGATTTGCTCAACCAGACCGACGTCGGAACGTAGCTGGTCGATGATCAACCGATTGACTGCGTCAAAGTCAGTCTTGACGACATCACGAAATGACAACATATTTACGCTGATTATAACGGTGGGTTGCGCGGCATCCTAGGGCCGCTCCTGTAGGGTGTCAAGACTGATGGCCGCTTCACAACTGTTCAAATCAGCGGGTTACGTTGCGGGGCTGTTGCCTCTTGCAGAGGCGGCGCCTTTAACATAGAATTGCCGCCCTTAAAAAGCCGGTCGTTCGTGTGGCGTGAGCACGGTGGTTGGCTGATCAGGTTGGCTTGTAGAGTTACTCAGGAGCAAAGCATGTACGCGGTAATAGAAAGTGGCGGCAAACAACATCGCGTCGAGCCCGGCGAAGTGCTGAGCCTTGAAAAGCTTGACGTGGCGACTGGTGAGATAATCGATTTCGACAAAGTTTTGATGGTTGCCGACGGTGACAATACGAAAGTTGGCGCCCCCTATGTGGATGGCGGCAAAGTCAGCGCTGAGGTGATTAGTCATGGTCGCGCCAGGAAAGTGACGATCATCAAATTTCGTCGTCGTAAGCATCACCGCAAGCAAATGGGTCACCGACAGTGGTATACCGAAGTGAAAATTACCGCCATTAGCGCAGGTTAATTGATACTTTAATCCAGAAATACAGAGGACAGAGTTATGGCGCACAAGAAAGCCGGTGGTAGTACACGCAACGGGCGTGATTCGCAAAGTAAACGTCTGGGTGTCAAGCGTTATGGTGGTGAACAGGTGTTGGCAGGGAATATCATAATCAGGCAGCGCGGCACGAACGTTCATGCGGGTAGCAACGCGGGTCTGGGTCGCGACCACACGATTTTTGCGACAGCCAATGGCACAGTGCAGTTTGTTCGGCGCGGGCCAAACAATCGCAAGTTTGTGGATATTGTGCCTGCGTAAACGGGTGTGAGTATTCGAAAAGCCCCGCATGCGGGGCTTTTTTTATGGCGGTAGCGTATTATCCAAGGGTTGTTAGCGTGGGCCCTGGTGGGGAAGAAAAGTGAAATTTGTCGACGAAGCGCCAATCGGTGTGCGAGCTGGGAAAGGTGGCGGTGGGTGCCTGAGTTTCCGGCGGGAAAAGTATATCCCCAGGGGTGGGCCGGACGGGGGCGACGGTGGTGACGGTGGCTCCGTTATTCTGGAAGCTGATGCCGATCTGAATACCCTGGTGGACTATCGTTTTCAGCGAAATTTTCAGGCCCAGAACGGGGAGCCTGGCAAAGGCCGGAATCGCGCTGGCAGGAAGGGTGAAGATCTGATCCTGAAGGTGCCGGTCGGCACGACAGTGATCGATGTCGACAATGATGAGGTGCTCGGCGACTTAACCACGGCGGGACAACAGTTAAAGGTGGCGCAGGGCGGCTTTCACGGTCTGGGGAACACCCGTTTTAAATCCTCCACCAACCGCGCGCCGCGACAGACTTCGCCGGGCTCCGAGGGGGATGTGCTCTCGTTGCGACTTGAACTTAAGTTGCTTGCCGACGTTGGTTTGCTGGGTTTGCCTAATGCGGGTAAATCGACCCTGATCAGGGCGGTTTCCGCGGCTACTCCGAAAGTGGCGGACTACCCCTTTACCACCTTGGTGCCGAATTTGGGTGTGGTGCAACTGGGGCCTTATCGCAGCTTTGTGATGGCTGACATTCCGGGTTTGATAGAGGGCGCATCCAGTGGTGCTGGTTTGGGTATTCGCTTCCTCAAGCATTTGACGCGCACCCGCCTGCTCCTGCATCTGGTTGATCTATTACCGGCGGATGGCTCGGACCCTGTGCAGAATACCTTGTCGATTCATCGCGAACTGGATAACTTCAGTCATACCCTGGCCCGCCGTGATCGCTGGTTGGTACTCAATAAGGTGGATTTGTTAAGTGATGAAGAGGTGGCTGCCATACGGCAGTCGCTCCTTGATGCCTTGCAGTGGACCGGTCCTGTGTACCTGATTTCGGCATTGTCGGGGGCGGGGACGAATCAGTTGTGTGAAGACATCCACGCCTACCTGGAGCACAGTAAACAACGTGAACTTGATGACCCTGAGCAGCTTCATCAGGAGCGTGCTATGCAGGCACAGATGCAGCTGGAAGCCCGTCAGCAGATCGAAAAATTGCGCAAGGAGCGACAGGCTACTCAGGGCGTTGTGGAAGATTTGGACGATGACGATGACGATGACGAGCAAATGGAAGTAATTTACAGGCCATAGCAGCCCGATTCGTAAAACGCTAGTAATTTCAACTTTGGCAGTGGCGGCGACCGACAAATTCAATCGAAGACGGGGCGGCAACGGTTTTAGCTTACTGCAACATGCTGAGTCTGGGGGAGTTATGGGCACCGAGCTTGTGCCAAGACAAAAGGTCAGTGCCGCCCAGCGATGGGTCATCAAGATCGGCAGCGCGTTGCTGACGAACGACGGACGTGGTCTCGATCGTGACGCCATTGCTGGCTGGGTCGCGCAGATTGTGGCGCTGCAAAACAGCGGGATAGAGGTCGTCCTGGTGTCGTCCGGAGCTGTCGCAGAAGGCATGAGCCGGCTCGGTTGGCGGCAGCGTCCCCGCGCTGTGCATCAGTTACAGGCGGCGGCAGCGGTTGGACAAATGGGTCTGGTACAGGCCTATGAGTCACAGTTTCAGCAGTACGGCAAGCACACAGCACAGATACTGCTCGATCATGATGATCTGTCAAATCGTCAGCGTTACCTCAATGCGCGCAGTACGATCATTACTTTACTGGAGCTCGGCGTGGTGCCCGTGGTGAATGAAAACGATACCGTTGGCACGGAGGAGATTCGGTTTGGGGACAACGATACGCTGGGTGCGCTGGTCACCAACCTGATCGACGCCGAATTGCTGGTCATCCTCACCGACCAGGCCGGTCTCTTCGAAGAAGATCCCCGGCAGAATCCCGGTGCAGCGCTGATCGGCCTGGCCAACGCTGAAGATAGATCGCTTGATGCCATCGCGGGTGGTAGTCGTAGTGGGCTGGGGCGCGGTGGCATGATCACCAAGTTGCAGGCTGCTCGACTGGCGGCGCGCTCAGGTGCCAATACGCTGATCGCCAGCGGTCGCGTCACCGATATCCTGCTTAAACTCAGGGCGGGCGATGAAGAAGGCACCCTCCTGGTTTCCAACCGTGAACCCCTGGATGCCAGAAAGCAGTGGCTGGCGGGTCATTTACAGGTCCGCGGGCGTCTGGTGCTCGACGAGGGCGCCGTGCGGATGATCCGCGATCAGGGTAAAAGTCTTCTGCCGGTGGGGGTGAGTTCGGTGGCGGGCAATTTTACCCGCGGTGAGATGGTCAGCTGTGTTGATCAGAACAACCTGGAGGTTGCTCGTGGACTGGTCAACTACAACGCCAGCGAGGCGGCTAAAATCATTGGGGTGGCGAGTCACAGAATAGGCGACATCCTCGGTTATTGTGACGCTGCCGAGCTTGTTCACCGCGATAACCTGGTGTTGCTGTAGAGTTTTCCCGAGGCATCGACAACAAACAATAGACAAACCACAAATCGCAGCCACAAAAAAAGCCGGCAAGAACCGGCTTTTTTGAATATCGCGTTTGTTAGGCGGACATCTAGGCGGACATCGCCTTGATTCTGGTGTTTAGATGACTCTTGTGGCGTGCAGCTTTGTTCTTGTGCATGATGCCGCCCTTGTCCGCGCAGCGATCCATTACCGGTACCGCAGCGGCATAAGCAGCCTTTGCCTGCTCGACATCACCCGCTTCGATGGCCGCGTTTACCTTTTTCAGGTAGGTGCGAACCATTGAACGCATGCTGGTGTTGTGTTGACGCCGCTTTTCGTTTTGTTTGGCACGCTTGCGCGCCTGTGCCGTGTTTGCCACCTGACATTACCCCAGCTAATTGAGACTGAATTCGAGGCCGCGCAGTCTACCGAGTTTAGATGCTGATATCAATACTTGTTACAGGGTCCGCTCTTTTTTGATGCTGTTCCTGTAAGGCCCAGATAATGTGCTCTTCGAGCAATTCTGAACACGATGTCAGTCGGCTTTGCAGGGCGTTGACCACCGCCGCTGAATAAGGCGCGTTGCCCAGTCCGACGGCCAGATTGCGCAGCCAGCCCTGGTAGCCAACGCGACGGATTGCTGAGCCAGCAGTATTGTTTAGAAATTCCTGCTCGCTCCAGTTAAACAGGGTTGTCAGCGAGCTGTTATCCAGCTGGTGCCGGGGCTGGAAGTCGTCCTCTGCGGTGGTAGAGGAAAAGCGATTCCACGGGCAGATAATTTGACAGTCGTCACAGCCAAATACCCGGTTGCCCATGGCCCGGCGAAATTCCCGAGGAATGGGGCCCTGGTTTTCAATGGTCAGGTAGGAGATACAGCGGCGCGCGTCCAGTACATAGGGTTCCGGGAAAGCGTCTGTGGGACATACCTTGAGGCAGGCCCGGCACTGGCCACATTGCTTTTCCGTCGTGGGCTCATCCGGCGGCAGGTCAAGGCTGGTATAGAGCTCGCCGAGAAAAAACCAGGAACCCGCGTGGCGATTCAGCAACAGGGTGTTTTTGCCGATCCACCCGAGCCCAGCCTGTTGCGCGAGGGGTTTCTCCAGTACCGGTGCGCTATCGACAAACGGGCGCTGAATGACCGGATACCCGCAGGTGTCTTCAATGCGACTGGCAAGCGTGGCCAGGCGCTTGCGGATTAATTTGTGATAATCCCTGCCCAGGGCATAGCGCGACAGATAGGCTTTCTCGCCATCCCTCAGGCAGGCAATCATGCGGCTATCTGCGGGCAGATAATCCATCCGCACACAGATAACTGAAACGGTGCCGGGCAGGAGCTGGTCTGGTTGCCAGCGTTTTGAGCCGTGGTTGGCCAGCCATTCCATAGAGCCGTTGTAGCCATGGCCGAGCCACTGCTGAAGGCGATCTCCTGCCTCGCTCAAGTCTGCCTGAACGATGCCGATTTCCTGAAAACCCAGCTGCCGACTCCACAGCCGAATTTGTTCCACGAGTTCAAGGGTGGAGTCAGGATAACTGTTAGGCATGGGTAGTCATGGCAGAGCGCTCCGCTTACCGTATAATTCTGACAGAAATGTTAGTGACATTCAGGGGATCGTTGAATATTTTCGGGAGAGTGGTGGATATTTCAAACAAGCTTTACTCGGCGAACGAGGTAAGAGAGCTGGACAGGCGGGCCATTGAGGACGGCGGTATGCCCGGCATCGTTCTGATGAAGCGCGCGGGCGCGGCGGCATTTACCGAGTTACAAAGGCGCTGGCCAGCGGCGAATAACATCACAGTGCTTTGTGGCGGCGGCAACAATGGCGGTGACGGTTATATTATCGCCGCACTGGCTCGGCAGCGCGGCCTTTCGGTAACGCTATTACAACTGGCAGCAGAGGAAAAATTATCAGGTGACGCTCGCCTGGCGTGGCGCTTTGCCTGTCAGGCTGACGTATCAATGGCGCCATTCAAAGGGACCATTGATAGTAATGATGAACCGATTGTCGATGCCTTACTGGGCACCGGCGTGCGAGGCGAGGTTCGTGAGCACTACCGGCAGGCAATTGTGGCTATGAATGAATCGGGTCGCCCGGTGCTAGCCGTCGATATTCCATCGGGGCTGTGCAGCGATACTGGCGCGGTGCGGGGCTGCGCGGTGGCAGCAGATGTCACGGTGACGTTTATCGGCATGAAAAGCGGCCTGTTGACCGGTCGGGGGCCCGCAGTTTGTGGTGATCTGGTGTTCCGAGCTCTCGACGTTCCCGAGCAGATATACAACACCGTGCCGATGGCCGCAGAGCGACTGGATTTGACAACTTTGCTGGCGGCGTTGCCGCGACGTGAGCGCGACGCTCACAAAGGGAAATACGGTCACGTGCTCGTTATAGGTGGTGACACTGGTTTTGGCGGTGCTGCGGCTATGGCGGCGGAAGCTGCGCTGCGGGTGGGTGCGGGTTTGGTTGGTGTGGCAACACGCCCCGGTCATGTGTCAGCCTTATTGGCGCGACGACCAGAACTTATGGTCAAGCCCATCGATTCCGGTCAGGCGCTCGAACCGTTGTTGACTGGGCCGACGGTATTGGTAGTGGGCCCCGGGCTAGGCCGTTCGCCGTGGTCTGAACAGGTTCTGCAACAGGCGATTAATGCCAATATTCCAATGGTAGTAGATGCGGATGCTTTGAATATACTCAGCGACGGGCGGGTTGGTGTGGGTGCCGACGCCCGATCCTGGGTGTTGACACCCCATCCCGGGGAAGCCGCGCGCTTGGTCGGCGTCAGTAATGATGAAGTTCAACAGGATCGGTTTGCGGCCTGTCGGGCGATTCAGCAACGTTACCCTGGCACCGTATTACTGAAGGGTGCTGGCACACTTATCAGTAGTGGCGCAGCAGGACCCTTGTCATTGTGTCCTTATGGCAACCCCGGCATGGCAAGCGGTGGTATGGGTGATGTGCTGGCCGGGATTATTGGTGGGCTTATGGCTCAGGGATTGGATGCGCAGCTGGCCGCGCAGCTGGGGGCCTGCCTGCACGGGGTCGCCGCCGACCGCGTAGCGGCAGAGTTTGGTGAACGCGGTATGATGGCGACAGATTTGTTAGCCCCGTTGCGGCGTTTGGTAAACGGCCAATGACGACTTCCCTAACCGTTCAGATTAACGGCGAAGAAGCCATGGTGGCCTGGGGAAGGAGGCTTGGTGAGGCGCTTGCCGACGGCGGGACGGTATTTTTTCACGGTGATCTGGGGACAGGTAAAACCACATTGTGCCGGGGGGTGATACATGCCTTTGGACATGAGGGGCCGGTTAAAAGCCCCACTTATACACTGGTCGAGCCGTACCGTTACCGCGGTGTGGATATCTACCATTTCGATCTCTATCGCCTTGGCGACCCAGAGGAGTTGGAATACATCGGTTTTCGCGACTACTTCGATGGCAGCAGTGTTTGTCTGGTCGAATGGCCGGAAAAAGGGGCGGGTATGTTGCCCCCAGCGGACCTGGATATTTTTGTAAAATATATGGACGGAGGGCGGCAGTTACGAATTTTGTCTTCCGGGCAGCGAGGTGAAATAATACTGAAAAAAATCAGTGAGACCTGCATTGAAGCTAGCTAGGCCACATCGTTACGTAGTGAAGCTTCTATTGAGTGTATCTCTGGTTGCAGGTATGCCGACGGCCTGGGCCGCTACCCTGGAGGGTATCCGCGTGTGGCGTGCTCCGGATCACACCCGCCTGGTTTTAGATTTGTCTGCGCCAGTTGAGCACAAGGTGTTCCGCTTGCAGAATCCGCAGCGCCTGGTGGTCGACGTCGTCAATACTAATATTGTTAATGCGGCTATTAATAACAGGTCAGCTGGGCTCGATCTTGCCCGAACCCCGATTGCCGATTTGCGCACGGCTGTCCGCAATGGGCGGGACTTGCGTATTGTTCTGGATCTGAGTGCAGAGGTGAACCCGCGCAGTTTTGTCCTCGGTCGCAACGAACAATACGGTGATCGTTTGGTCGTCGATCTTTACGACACCGCGGTAAACACCGCCAAGACTGTCGCGGATGTGGTGGCGAGCGATAATAAATCAGGTGGCAAGCTGCGCGACATTGTGGTCGCTATTGACGCTGGTCATGGAGGGGATGATCCAGGGGCCATCGGTCCCAATCGACTTCATGAGAAAAAAGTAGTGCTGGATATCAGTCGAGAGTTAAAGCGTTTGTTTGACGCCGAACCCGGCTTTCGCGCAACGTTGGTGCGCGACGGCGACTATTACATTGCGCTGCGTGATCGCACGCATATCGCCCGCAAAAATCGCGCCGATATATTTATTTCGGTGCACGCGGATGGGTTTTTGAAGGCGTCGGCGAACGGTGCATCCGTCTATGCGCTGTCACGACGGGGCGCGACCAGTGAGACAGCTCGATATTTAGCGCAGCGCGAGAACCGTACGGATCTTATCGGCGGGGTGGGTGCGGTCAGTCTTAATGACAAGGACGACATGCTGGCCAGCGTTCTACTGGATTTATCAATGACCGCGACGCTTGACAGTAGCCTTGAAATTGGTGGCAAGGTATTGCGTTCAGTGGGCACGGTGGCAAGGCTGCACAAGAACCAGGTAGAGCAAGCGGGATTTATGGTGCTCAAGTCGCCAGATATTCCGTCCATACTGGTTGAAACTGGATTTATTTCGAACCCGGAAGAGGCACGGCGTCTGGGGCAGGCCGACTACCAGCGCAAGATGGCGCGCGCAATTTTCGGTGGGGTGAAGGAATACTTTCAGGCTAAACCACCGGTCGGTTCATTGCTGGCCTCGCGACATAAAAATTCCGACGCGGTTTACATTATCGCCCGTGGCGATACGCTTTCAGGTATTGCACAGCGGCATCGGGTCTCTGTCAATGCCTTGCAGAAGCACAACAATCTGCAGTCGACCCAGGTGCGCATCGGCCAGCGCCTTAAAATCCCTTCTTCCTGAGCCAGAGCCAGGTTAATGCCCCGCATCCAGTTACTCAGCCCTCGTCTTGCTAATCAGATTGCAGCTGGCGAGGTGGTAGAAAGACCTGCGTCGCTGGTCAAGGAGTTGCTGGAGAACAGTCTTGATGCCGGGGCCACCGTTATTGATGTTGATGTCGAACTGGGCGGCGCTAAGCGGGTGCAGGTGCGGGATAATGGCGGCGGCATTGATGAGGTAGATTTAGCCCTCGCGATGAGCCGCCACGCGACGAGCAAAATATGTGATTTGGCCGACCTGGAGGCGGTGGCGACTCTCGGGTTTCGGGGGGAGGCGTTGGCGAGCATAGCGTCGGTTTCTCGTTTGACGATGATCAGTAATACGCACTCGCAGGGGCCGGGCTGGCGGGTATTTGCCGCTGGGCCTGATATGGCGGTAACCCTTGAGCCGGCGGCACATCCTCTTGGCACCACGGTGGAGGTGTGTGATCTTTTCTTCAATACGCCCGCGCGGCGTAAATTTCTGCGCGCGGATAAAACGGAGTTTTCACGTCTCGATGATGTAGTCAAACGGCTGGCTCTGAGCCACCTGGGTGTGACATTTAATCTCCGGCATAACGGCAAGGTCGTGCGGCAGTACCGCGCGGCTGGCAATTTCAATGAACAGGAGCGGCGTGTTGCCGCAATATGCGGGTCCGCGTTTATGGAGCAGGCCCGGTATGTTGACATCGAGCACGCAGGCCTGCGTTTGTGGGGTTGGCTTGGTTCCCCGCATTTTTCTCGGAGTCAGGCAGACCTCCAGTATTTTTATGTTAACGGCCGCAGCGTCCGCGACCGGGTAGTGACTCACGCGGTACGCCAGGCGTATCGAGATGTCATGTATCAGGCCCGCCACCCAGCTTGCGTACTGTTCTTGCAGTTACCCGCAGAGGACGTCGATGTCAACGTGCACCCGACCAAGCACGAGGTACGTTTTCGTCACAGTCGTGCGGTGCACGATTTTTTATTCAGCTCACTGCACCGCGCGGTTGCGGAGTTTGCGCCTGGTAGCGGCGGTTATGGTGACGTTGATCATGCACAAGCAGCGCTCGGCGGCGCGCCGACCGTGGCTCCTGGCACTGCATCAGGTGGCGGATTCAATGCTGGGATGCGCGGTGATTCTCAGTCGCGGCTGACCTTTGGCGCGGCGCCGCCGACCCGTGTTGCCGAACAGGTAGCAGTGTACGGTGCATTACACAGACCGGCGGCAGATAGCGGGCCCTGGGCGCCTGTCAATGCTGTGCAAGCTGACGCCGCGCAAAAAAATCAGCAGGGCGAGATTCCACCGCTGGGCTACGCCCTCGCGCAGTTAAAAGGTATTTATATTCTCGCCGAAAATACGACAGGATTGGTGCTGATCGATATGCATGCCGCCCACGAACGCATCATCTACGAGCAAATGAAGCTTGCTTACCAGGATAAAAACCTGGTTGCCCAGCCGCTGCTGGTTCCGCAAAGCGTGCTGGTGAGCGAACAGGAGGCCGATTGCGCTGACCAGTACCGGACTCTGTTCGCCGCCCTTGCTATCGACCTGGATCGGGCGGGACCGGAAACGTTGCTGGTCCGCGAAGTACCGGCGCTATTGCGCAATGTCGATATCGAAGCACTGATCCGGGACATCGTTGCCGATTTGCGCACCGATGGCAGCAGTGACCGCGGTGAAGTTGTTGCTAACGAGCTTCTCTCCAAGCTGGCCTGTCACGGTTCCGTGAGGGCTAATCGATCATTGAGCATTACCGAAATGAATGGTTTGTTGCGACTGATGGAGGCGACTGAACGCAGCGGGCAATGTAACCATGGCCGACCTACCTGGACGCAAATATCGATGGCCGAGCTCGATAAACTGTTTTTGCGCGGCCGCTAGCAGATCAGGCCTTGCCAGTGAATCAGCGGCCACCGGTTATCTGCCTGATGGGGCCCACCGCTTCTGGAAAAACCAGCCTGGCGTTGCGGCTACACGATTGCCTGCCCGTTGACGTCATTAATGTCGATGCTTCCCAGGTTTATGTGGGCATGGATATCGGTACCGCGAAACCGGGCGCGGACGTTTTGGCTCGCGTCCCTCATCGGCTTATTAATATTCGCGATCCCGCACAAGCCTATTCCGCAGCCGAGTTCGTTGCCGACGCTCGCCACCATATCGGCGAAATTACCGCCGCGGGTCGCATCCCGCTGCTGGTGGGCGGCAGCATGCTCTATTTCCGGGCCCTGATCGAGGGGCTGGCCGATTTGCCGCCGGCCAACCGCAGTATTCGCGCGCAAATTGCGGCGCAAGCCCATGAGTATGGATGGCCTTATATGCACCAGCTGCTGGCGTCCGTTGATGCGCAAACCGCTGCCATGTTGCATCCAAACCATTCGCAGCGCATCGCTCGTGCACTGGAAGTATTTCGCGTTGGCGGCATTCCTTTGTCCCAGTTGATCGCCGCGCAACAGCGGGGGCAGAGCGAGGGGCGGCGACTCGCAGATGATTACCGGGTAGTCCAGCTGGCCTTGATGCCGTCAGATAGACAGGCTTTACATCAGGTCATTGAACAGCGTTTTTTGGAGATGCTGGCGGTGGGATTAGTTGACGAGGTGAGGCAGCTCTTTGAACGCGGCGATTTATCCGTCGATTTACCCTCGGTGCGTGCAGTTGGTTACCGTCAGGTCTGGGGCTATCTGATGGATGATTACGGCTATGATGAGATGGTGCAGAAGGGGCTTGCAGCGACTCGACAGCTGGCAAAAAGGCAGTTGACCTGGCTGCGGCGGTGGCCTGATGCGGTCTATCTGGGCGGTGCGCCAGGTGACCCGGGACAGGCCGCGCGCGGCGCCTTTAACAGCTTCCAGGCCGGCGAAGATATTTTGACTAATACCTTGAATTGTCTGCGAAAAGCCGCCATATACTTTGGCAATGACCAGTAGTATGATGCGCGGTTCTGATTGGCAGTAGCTGCCGACGCTTGAGCTGGTTGTGGTTGAGCTGTTGTCATATGTCGTTGTAATGAGCCGTCCCCTGTTGGCGGCTAAAAACTATCACAGTCAATGCGGAGAGCAATAATGTCAAAGGGGCATAATCTACAAGACCCTTTCCTGAACGTACTAAGGAAGGAGCGTATTCCGGTTTCTATCTTTCTGGTCAATGGGATCAAGCTGCAAGGGCAGGTGGAATCGTTTGACCAGTTTGTGGTGCTGCTGAAGAACACCGTCAGTCAGATGGTCTACAAGCACGCCATCTCAACCGTGGTACCTTCACGACCGGTCAAATTGCCCATGGCAGTGCCTGCTGGATCGGAAGATGACGACGATGGAGAGGCGGAGGCTTGATTGTTCTTTGAGCGCCCCGAATCCGGTGAACTGTCTGTCCTGGTACATTTGAAGCTTGACAGCGAGCCAGAACCAGAAAATCCGCGGGAGTTTGAAGAGCTGGTATTGTCGGCAGGCGGTGATCCGGTTGCTGAAATCGTTGGCCATCGCAGCACACCACAAGCCAGATACTTTGTCGGTACGGGCAAGCTCGAAGAGATACGTGACGCCATTACTGACACGGGTGCCGGACTCGTCATTTTTAATCATAACCTCAGTCCAAGTCAGGAGCGCAATGTAGAGCAGGCGCTCTGCTGTCGGGTGCTTGATCGCACCGGGCTGATTCTCGATATATTTGCTCAGCGTGCGCAGACCCACGAAGGTAAGTTGCAGGTTGAACTGGCTCAGCTCGAGTATATGAGCACGCGCCTGGTCAGAGGCTGGACCCACCTCGAGCGTCAAAAAGGCGGTATCGGTTTGCGAGGCCCAGGTGAAACCCAGCTGGAGACTGACCGACGTCTGTTGCGGGCGCGCATTAAGTCGATCCAGAAGCGCCTCGAAAAAGTCCGACGTCAGCGCGAGCAGGGTCGGCGTTCACGGCGTCGCGCAGATGTTCCCACGGTATCTCTGGTAGGTTATACCAACGCCGGTAAATCCACCTTGTTTAATGGCTTAACCGGAGCCGGCGTCTACGCAGCTGATAAACTCTTTGCGACCCTGGATCCGACCATGCGGGCGGTGCAATTGCCGACAAGTGGCACCCTGATATTTGCTGATACGGTGGGATTTATCAGCCATTTGCCTCATAAACTGGTGGAGGCGTTTCGCGCCACCCTGGAAGAGGCTGCTAGCGCCTCTTTGTTACTGCATGTGATAGATGCCAGCAGTGAGGGGATGGAGGAAAATATTCACCAGGTCGAGGCGGTACTCGTTGAGATAGACGCGGGGGAAATCCCGTTGTTAAAAGTTTATAACAAGATTGATCTGCTTGATGATACTGTGGCGCCGCGTATTGACCGAGATGCTCGCGGCACCGCGACAGCCGTTTGGGTGTCTGCTCAGTCCGGTGGCGGGTTTGACCTGCTGTACAAAGCTGTGCAGGAACGCCTGGCGGTCGAAACTATCGAGGTCAGTTGTTATTTGCCTTGTGAGTCAGGCCGGTTGCGGGCAAAGTTACACCAGGCGGGCGCCGTCGTGGCGGAGCACCAGCAGAGTGATGGTGCTACTATAATTAGCATTCGTATGGCCAGATCCGATTGGCAGCGATTACTCAAAACAGAAGGTCTTACCGAAGAACAATTGGTGCTGCAACCCTCATTGTCGCCCGGGGCGGGTGACGGGCAAGCGTTGGCAATTGCCAATTAACTGGTATTTCGAGCGCGGCTTGTTAGAATCCGCGTCCCTGAACTTAGCGGAGTGATGTATGGCTTGGAATGAACCCGGTGGCG
>JBFJZC010000035.1:0-15109 GCA_041622295.1 Porticoccaceae bacterium | reverse complement strand
CCAGGTCAATATAACTGAACATGGAAGCCTGTGAATCTATCTCTCCGCGCATTTGGTAGGGCTCAGCCTTAGATTTGAGGTATTGTACTTTATAAGGGCTTTTTCAACAGGCTGCTAGTAGCGTCGCGTGCGAAAGGTATATACGAATAAAGTATTTTCCAATTTTGAGACAAACAATCTACCATCATTCTGCCGCGGTTTCCTTGATTATCTAGGTTGCCTTTTGTTGTATGCCTAGATAGCGTTGAGAGCAATAAAAGTGGCCCCGCTTGTTTGGAGAGCTAAATCCGATTTTATAGGTGGATCCGAGTCTGTCGTTTAAGCGGCCAGGGTTAGCGGCTACGCGAGTCTCTTGAAACAGTTCCTGCCAAAATGATCACGCCACACCTGACATAAACGGACTTCGCCTTTGTCTATTATTGCCGATATATCTTGGTAAATTCGTCTTTTAAATAGCGCTTTTTATAGCGAGGCCTCCATGCTATTCGGTTATTGGGTAACTTGATCGGGGCACAGTTAGAAATTTTGAAGCCAAGTCATGTGTAGGTCGGGGCAACTACAGTGTCACACTAACGTTTACGCTAATTTGTGCGGCAGATCACATAATGATGTGGGACTTGATGTTAGGGTTCATACTGTATAACCTTTCTTAAGGTATTAATGGATGTCATTATGAATAATAGGGATTTTGCGACATGCGCTCAAAAAAGGCTAATCAGCTAAATAATAATAAAGTCGTGCAGTTAGCATCAGGTTTCACGTTGATCGAGTTGCTGATGACTATCGCTATAGCCGCCATTTTGCTCGGTATTGGGCTGCCTTCTCTGCAGGTTCTATTATCAAATAACCGCCTAACTGCGACTACCAATGACCTCGCCGGTAGCGTAAACCTGGCCCGTAGTGAGGCCATTAAGAGAGGCGGGTCAGTTCGTATCGTTCCTACAGTATTGGGGAGTTGGTCCGACGGGTGGCGTGTGGTAGCGGATACTAACCGAGATGGTGATTTCACTGATGAAGTTGACATCCTTCATCGATCTGAATCAACAATAAACGCAATTCAAATAGCCGGGACTGGAACTCACTCACTTAGCGCAGGGCATTTGGAGTTTGGGCGACGTGGAGAGGTGGTTCCCGTTACCGACGTATTCTCAGTCAACCTTAAGACTGATGCTTGCAAGACCAAGTATATGCGTGCGCTGAATGTGAGCGTCTCAGGCAGTGTTGCTGTAACCCAACCCGAGTGTATTTAGAATGACTCAGACTTGTGGTTTACGACAAAACGGGGTCGGGTTGATCGAAGTTTTGATAACTATTTTGGTTATCGGTCTTGGTGTTGTGGGCTTGTTGCAAGCCAATCTTTTTAGTTTGACCAATAGCCACAGCGCCCACTTACGCACAACAGCATCCGCGTCTACGGCAGACATGCTGGACAAATTGCGCTCAGACAAGGAAGCGGCTATCGACGGAAGCTACGATATAGCCTTTGGCGATACGATTACTGCCGGAGCGACGATGTCGAGTATAAATCTGGCCAATTGGCTTGCTGATCTCTCGAATTCTTTACCGTCCGGTAAAGGGTCGATTGCATGTGTGGCGCTAGGCGAAGTCTGTACCGTAGGTGTTGAGTGGGACGATAGTCGCGGTGAATCAGGTGACAGCAATCAACAGTTTTTTATCACGGGCCGCTTACTATGAACAACAGGCAGGCCGGTCTAACAATGGTGGAGCTACTGGTTGCGCTTGCACTGCAGGCGCTCTTGCTTGCAACCATAACTTATGTCTACGTTGCTTCCAAACAAACTTATGTTGCTGGCAGTGAGCTAGCAAGCGTTACAAATGATGGCCGCTATTTGCTTGATTTAATGGGCTGGGAAGTTCGGTCATCTGGATATGCTGGCTGTCGCAGCCTGGATGAGCTGTCGCCTAACATTGTTGCACTTGATCCCCCGGATTTCAGCGATATTGACGAGAGCCTTGCTGGTTATGAGGCTGCAACAGGGTGGGTTCCACCTGCGACATTCTCCGCAAAGGCAGGTACAGATGTCATTAGCCTTCGTTTTGCCGGAGGCGCCGGAACCAAGCTTATTGGCGATATGATAGCAGAGAATGCCAACATCCAGATTACCGGTAACCCAGACGATATTAAAGCGGATGACCTGGTGATGGTTACCGATTGCCGGAGCCTGGATTTGTTTCGTGCAACTGCAGTTTCAGCAAGCGCTGGAACAATTACGATCACCCACGCAGCGGCCACGAATACGACGAACAGGCTATCCAGGGCCTACCAGGACGGGGCTTTTGTTCTTAAGTTTAAGAATGTGGACTACTTTATTTCAGACTCGGGCGGTTTGTACCGCGTAGAAGATGGAAGGCCGCCACAGTTTATGTTGGGTACTGTAGAAGACTTACAGTTCCAGTACGCTGTAGATAGCGATGGGGATCTACAACCGGACCAGTATGTCGACGCTTCGGCCGTCGCGTCATGGAAAGACGTAGTAGGCGTGGTAGCTGGCATGCTGCTCGTTTCTGAACGCAATGTGACGACCGAACCGCAAGTCTTCTTATTTAACGGTACTGACGCAAATACTGCTGCTGATCGACGCCTTCGCAAAGCTTTGTGGAGTTACATGGATCTACGGAATCGTTAGAAATGGTGACAGGAAGAGGTATTCATAAAAAGCAACGCGGCGCGATACTGATCACGGCGCTTGTTTTTATGTTGGTTTTAACATTCGTTGCAGCTGCTGGTATAAAGCGTTCGGTCCTCGAAGAGCGGATGGCTGGAAACGACTGGGAGCTGAATCGCGCATTTCAGGCGGCTGAAACCGGTCTAGTTGATGGGGCTCAGTGGCTAAACGGCGAGCCTGACATTGTCGAGGCTGACGGGACCGGTAGTGCCGGCGTATGGGAGTCTGGTTCGATAGGGTCTGACGTAGTCGCTGATTCTTTTGACTGGGCAACGAAAGGCATTCTTTATGGTAGTGCCACTGCGGACGCTCCGGACATATTTTCAGGACACTATAGCGCTCCGCGCTATGTTATCGAGGAAACCGCATTTGTTCCCGACGGACTCGACCCAGATGCCCAGGCAAAAGGGGAAGGTCGTTTTTTTTATACGGTTACGTCGATCGGGTACGGCGGGACGGAGCCAACACGGGTCAGGGTGCAGGGCGTTCGAGTGAAAAGGTACAGGTAAGGGAGAGAGATCTATGCGACAACAGCTACGGATTGAGAAACAAGTGAGTAAGATCTGGCGGCTTGGCGTCCGCTGGTCTGTCGCGCTGCTTATAGGCTTGACAACCGGACCGGCTTTTAGCGCGCTGTATGACGTCAGCGATGTGCCCATATTTACAATGGAAGGTATAGATCCCAATATTTTGTTGACGATGGATGATTCTGGCAGTATGGCGTGGTCATTTATGCCAAATGATGTCGGCGATTATCCAAACAGCAAACGAATTACATCCGCTGCCTTTAATAAGCTTTATTACGATCCTCTGGTTACATACACGCCCCCTGTAAACGAAGGTGGTGCCAGTCTTGGTAACGCCAGTTTCGTCTCGGCATGGGATGACGGCTTTAACAAAAGTGGTGCCGGAACGTGCAGCGTGAATCTAGCGACTACGTTTAGGCCCAGTATGGGGGGTATTGGTACGAATCATTGTGGTAGTAGTAATTCTAGTGACGGTTTTTATCGTCGCTATGCGTCGTCATCGTCATCCGTAGCGGGGGTGGCCGCCTATTACCATGTGTTTGACGCCACCAACACGGGTTGTGACGGCACGGTAGTCGACGATGACTGTTATGACAAAGTGGTTGTCAGCGCAACTTCAGGACCTGGAGGCGTTGATGAGAGGATCAATTTTGCAAATTGGTATTCATATTATCGGAAACGGGTATATCTCGCGAAATCGTCGGCATCAAGGGCTTTCTCGGGGCTTGGGGTAAACGTGAGGGTCGGGTACCAAAGGATTAATGGTAGTACTTTGATGGGCGTGCGGCAGTTCACAGGCGCTTCGAGAAAAAGCTTTTATGACTGGCTACTTGCGCTGCCTGCAGTTGGTGGTACGCCCCTTGCCGCCGCAACTAAAGCTGCTGGTGATTATTTTTCGACAGCAGAACCATATAGAGATGATCCGACTGACGCAGGCACGCCAGAATTGTCATGTCGGCAGAACTTTCACGTTATGATGACGGATGGTTACTGGAACGGCGCGCTGGGGGTGACGGGTAACAGGGATAACTCGACCCAGTCTATCCCTGCAAATGATTATTCAGTTGCCACTTATTCGCCACGAGCACCATTCAGAGACGACAACTCCAGCTATATAGCTGACAATGCGTTTTATTATTGGTATCGAGACCTACGTACGGGCCTACCCAATAACGTGCCGACCCATATAGTAGATACATCAACGGACGTAGACGGCGACGGAGATGTTGATGACTCTGATATTTTTTGGAATCCAAAAAATGACCCTGCTAAGTGGCAGCATATGGTTAATTTTACGATTGGGCTCGGGGTTTCTGGAACTTTAGATTACCCAGCAGATTACAATGCGCTTTTGGCAGGGACGAAGACCTGGCCGGGCGGCGCTGAGGCTGAGCGTGTAGATGACCTTTGGCACAGCGCGATAAATTCAAGAGGAGAATATCTGTCGGCACAGAATACTGATGAGCTAGTCAGTTCCTTTAGAGATATTGTCAAAAATATTGTTGACCGAACGGGTTCTTTTGCGCCAGTGGCTTTGAATTCAGGCAATATTTCGTCCGGTTCGACCATATTTTTTGCACGGTTTCAGACTAACGGTTGGCTTGGTCAGCTCATCGCTAATCCCATATCAGACGGTGTGGTTTGTGGAACAACACCCATAGGAGATCTTTGCCCAGTTGTGTGGGACGCTGCCTGCGGTTTGACTGATGGGGTGTGTTTGGCTACCGGAGGACTGGAAGCGTGGACGAGAAGTAACGACAGAGTGATTATTACCCGACACGGTTCGACAGGAGATGGCATTCCATTCCGATGGGGAAGTCTTGCGAGCAGTCAACGGGATGTACTGAGAGACCCTGATGCTGCTGGTCCTTTGACAGCTAAAGCCGATCCGTTTGGAGAGCGGCGCCTTAACTACTTACGCGGGGATCGGAGTTACGAAGCCGAGAGAGGAGGGGAATTCCGCAACCGCCAGGGCATTTTGGGTGATATTGTTCTTTCAAACCCAACTTATATTGGAGCACCAATACGACGATACCTACCATCCACGTTATTTCCTGAGGGTGGCAGTTATGCGGCCTTTAAAGTTGCTAACAGCGCTCGTGAACCTGTCGTATACGTTGGTGCGAACGACGGGATGTTGCATGGTTTTCGTGCGGTTGATGGACGAGAGGTATTGGGCTTTATTCCCCGCACGGTTTTCGGACATTTAGGTGAGCTATCGCGCACCGATTATAGTCACAGGAATTATGTTGATGGACCTCAGTCGGAGGGCGACGTATTTTATGACTCAGCATGGCACACCTTGCTCGTCAGTGGCCTCGGCCTCGGAGGACAAGGCTATTTTGCGCTGGACGTGACAAATCCAGCCGGCTTTTCGGAAGCATCGGCAGCAAGTATTGCGCGTTGGGAGTTTACTGACGCAGTTGACGCTGATTTAGGGTTTTCTTTTTCGAAACCTTCTATCTCGCGTTTAGCTAACGGGCGTTGGGCTGTTATTGCGGGCAATGGCCTTAATGCTACCGCATTAGACGGCAATCCCAGTATCACTGGCAATGCGGTGATCTATATTCTTGACGCGGAAACCGGAGATATCATAAAAAAGCTTGATACCAAAGTCGGGATGAGTGCAGATCCAGAGGGCTTGTCGAGGCCCAATGGAATCATAGGAATGAGGGTGATTGACCTTGATGGTAACGCGATAGCAGATAGAGTATATGCGGGGGATCTATTTGGAAATATTTGGGTATTTGATATTAGCGGGGTAGCGCCGAGCACATGGAAAAGCCCGTATTCGTCAGGGGGTAAGCCTGAACCATTGTTTAGCGCCAACAGGGCTGGTGTATCACAGTCAGTCACTACGAACCTCCAGGTTGACGTACACCCAACTGGATTGGGTGTGATGGTATTTTTTGGAACTGGACGTTATTTGGGTTTAAGTGATTTGGCCGACGTCGAAACACAGAGCCTTTATGGTGTGTGGGATAGGTTTGATACGAATGGATACTTGCGCAGCAGTTTACTTGAGCAATCGATTACAACGCACACCATTGGGTCAGGTATAGACGCTCGTGTAGTAACTGATTATCCAATTCGTTGGGACGATGGCGCGCTCCCTGTTCTGGCAGATGAAAAGTTCGGTTGGTATATAGATTTGCCCGAAACCGGAGAGAGAGTCCATCAGGAACCTATTTTGCGCAATGACCGGGTCATATTCACCACGGTTACTCCGTCTAGCGATCATTGTGAGGCAGGCGGTTCAAGCTGGTTGCTGGAGATTAATGCGGCAGACGGGTCGAGAACGAATACGGGAGTGTTTGATTACAATGGGGATCGTAGTATAAACAATGGCGATCTCGTAGAAATTGATGTGGATGTTTATGTTCACGGATCAGGTATTCGGAAAGATGCTACGGGTATTTATACCCGCCCTGCGGTTGTTATCCATCCAGACGGGCGCACCGAATCAAAACTCGTGACTACGTCGGCCGGTTCTGTGCTACCGATACTTGAGGACTCCGGCTTGAATCGACGCACGCCGTGGCGCGAACTAAGATAATAAGGGCATAGAACATGAAGACTTCTTCAATAACTGTCAGGTGACCAAGGAAATGAAACTTTTAATTATGGGCCTAATATTTTCAGCACTGGTCGGGTATTCGCGTGCCGAAAATAGTGAATCTCAGTCGGGAAGCAGTCAGTACGATGTTACATTGGACTCAATGAACGTTGAAGAGCGCCTGATTGTTGTAAACGACAGGCAGTTTTTTGTACCCCCTGGTACCCCTATTTTTAATGCCTCGGGACGTGCGATATCGCTAAGTCGCCTTGTGACGCAAAAGAAGCTGCGTATTTCTCTTGTTGATAATCAGTATCAAAGTAGCGGCCAAAAAATTGTACGCATTGATATGCAAGAATAACGATCAAGTAGCTGGATGATATTGTGGTTTCATTGAAAGACAATAATCGAGGTTTTACTCTCATTGAGTTGATGATTACTGTTGCTGTCGTCGCCATACTTGCAGCAATTGCTTGGCCAAACTACCAGGAATCTGTGCGTAAGGCGCGGCGTGCGGATGCGCAAGGTGTCATTATGGAAGGGGCACAATTTCTCGAGCGATTTTATACTGAGAATAATCGCTATGATCAGGATTCTGGGGGTGGTGCTGTGACTTTAGCTCCGGCTTTGAGCGCGTCCCCCAAAGATGGGGCTGGTAAATTTTATACTGTCGTCATTCAATCGGTGACACCGAGCTCTTACACCTTACGTGCGACTCCGTTGGGCTCACAGGTCGGCGACGGTATTTTGGAACTGTCAAATACCGGGCTAAAAGGCTGGGATCGAGATGACAACGGTGTAGTGGTCGCTACAGAACAATGCTGGAGTAAGAGTTGTTAGTTTCGGTTCGTTGCCGTGAATTTATTAATCAATGCAGGCCGGTGTTGTTGAGCGAGTGCACCTCGTTCCAATCACTACGTTACTGAAAAACATGAGCGCACTTCGTTAACAAAAACTTCTGGTTGTTCAAAGGCGGCAAAATGACCGCCTTTGTCTAGTTCGTTCCAGTAGATCAGGTTCTTGTAGCGTCGTTCTGCCCAGCGGCGAGAGCCGCGAAATATTTCCTTGGGATAAACACTGCAACCAGTCGGCAGCACGATTTCATCTCGCGATAAATCATTGAAGCTTTCCCAGTAAAGTCGCGCAGAAGACGTTGCGCTGGCCGTACACCAGTAAAGCATTATGTTATCGAGCAGCTCGTCACGGGTGAGCACATTTTCTGGATGGCCGTTGCAGTCGGTCCAGGCCCAGTATTTTTCCAGAATCCAGGCCATTTGGCCCACTGGCGAGTCTGTTAAACCGTAGCCCACAGTCTGTGGTCGGGTACTTTGTTGCTTGGAATAACCGGAGTCGTGGTCTTTGTAGTGCTGCATACCGGCCAGAGCACTTTGTTCCAGGGGCGTCAGGTTATCCATGGTGTTGGGATCTGGCTCGACGATGACCATATTGAGATGGATTGCCCGACAATTGCCCAGATTCTGCATACCAATGGCAGCGGTGACGGCTGCCCCCCAGTCACCACCTTGAGCAAAATACTGCTCATACCCCAGGCGCAGCATTAGTTTGTTCCAGGTTTCAGCAATTTTTTCTATCTTCCAGCCAGTTTTACTGGGCTTGCCGGAAAAGCCGTAACCAGGGAGGGTAGGGCAGATCACATGAAAGGCATCTTCGGCCTTGCCACCGTGGGCCACGGGATCGGTCAGGGGGCCGATAACTTTCTGGAATTCGACAATGGAGCCGGGCCAACCGTGAGTGATGATCAGGGGCCGGGCAAGGTGGTGTGGCGAGCGAGCATGAATAAAATGGATATCTATGCCGTCAAACTGCGTAGTGAATTGTTCATAACGATTAAGTAAGGCTTCGCGGCTGCGCCAGTCGTATTTTTCCAGCCAGTACTGGCACACTTCCTGTGTATAGGTCAGGGGGATACCCTGAGACCAGTCGTCTACTGTTGCCGGCTCTGGCCAACGGGTATTGGCTAAGCGGTGCTTCAAATCAACGAGTACATCGTCATTGACTGAAATTCGAAAAGGTTTGATCGTTTCGTTATTCATTATCGCCACCGTTATGTAATGAAACTGTACGCCAGATTGACTCCAGTCGCCAAGTTAGCGGGCTGGGATGACGCAGTCAATGCTATGTCAACCTGCTGCGGCGGTAAGTGAATACTCCAGAGATGAAGACACAAGGCGGCGTTGGTGCTGGCAGTAACGGTACGAGTCCCGAAAAATCCGGCAAGGCTGACGGTGAGTTAAAAACTGCCGATGATCTGGTCACGGCTGGTTTCTGATAGAAGTTGAATACCAGTGCAATTTATTGTTTTTATTGGTCGGAGAAACAGGATTTGAACCTGCGACCCCTGCCTCCCGAAGGCAGTGCTCTACCAGGCTGAGCTACTCTCCGACATCTACTGTACAAGCGCTTATGGTAAAGCGGTCGACATTATAGCACCGGCCCAGACGCTGTACAGCGAGGTGGAGATTTAGTCCTTATTCAGAACGAGTTGTGGTGTCCCGATCGAGAAGCTGGTCGATTTTTTTGTTCAGGGTGTCGAGGCGGTGTTCAATATCGGTAAGACGCCGGTGACCGGCCTGTTCGGCACTGATAATCTTTTCCTCGTCTTCGCGAATAAAGAAGGCCGTAAAACTGGCGGTTAACATGGCGAACAGGCCGATACCAAAGAGGATGATAATGCTCGCCAATGCACGTCCAACCGGACTCGTAGGTACTACGTCGCCGTAGCCGACAGTGCTTATCGTCACCCAGGCCCACCACAGGCCATCCCAGGGGCTATCAATAGCGGGGTCTAACGCCGCCATCATAAGCCCGGCCAGTAAGATGACGATCGTGGTAGCGAGCATGGTTGGCCCGAGTTCGTTACGCGACAACATTTTCCGTAAACGGCTGCCGACATGGGTGAGCAGGGCGATAATGATGACGAGTCTGAGTAGACGAAATGCGCCAAAATAGGACGGCCAGCCCAGTAAAACTGGAAAACCGAGAGCGATAATCACCAGATTGAGCCAGTTGGTTTTGAGGTAGTTGGCGGTGTCGCGTACAGCGATCGATAGCAGTACCGTCTCGGTAACAAACATGCTCCACAGAATGAGGTCGTAAATATCTGCGGTTGCCGGGTCCGTGCCGCGTTTGGACCACCACGACAGCAGGACCCATAAAGCTGCGACCAGCATAGGTACTTCGAAAACGATGCCAAGACGTTGCGCACCAGGACGTTCCCCGGGTTCTATACCGGCAGCGCCGACCAGGCGACTCAACCTTTTTAGTTTACTCAATGTTTTGAATCGACTTATTTGCTACAGTTACCGTGCGAGGCTCCGAGTCTAGCACAGCCTGTGGCTGTGCCGTTTAACACAGGTTAATTGGGATGATAGTAATTGATACGGTGTGTGATTGCCTGAAATCCCCAGGCAATAGACAACAAATCTATTCAGCGCAGGGTGCGGCATGGTAGACAGTTCTAGCACGGTGAAAATAAGAGAGAAGAAGCAACGGTTTCTGGCCAGGGAGCAGTTGATTATAGATACAGCACTCGGTCTGCTGCTTGACAATGGGGCCGAGAAAGTAACCGTGGCGGAAATAGCGACACAGGCAGGCATCGGCAAAGGGACTGTATATAAGCATTTCGAGAGCAAGGCTGAGATCATGATGCGAATCATGCTCGATTACGAAAAGTCGACTGCGGTTAGCCTACAGCGAGGTATCAGCGCCACCGAAAATGGCGATCCTGGTGCCGTGGTCAAAGCCTATTTTGAGGCGCGACTTGAGAATCCGGCTCTCGATCGACTGGCACAACAGCTTGAAATAAGGCTGGCAGAAGAGCCGTCGGTTGCTACGTTAATGGAGCAATTGCTAGAAATCCGCCGAGCCTCAGTGAAGAGCCTTAGCGCGATGGTCGATAAGCTCATCAAACGAGGCATTCTCGAAGATGTCCCGCCGCACTATCACTATTTGGCCTGCTGGGCGCTGGCTCAGGGCGCGGTTGATATCTGTTTTAACCGAGGCCTGGCTGATCAGTTTGACGACAAAGATGATTTGCTCAAATTTATCACTAATATCGGTGTGACCATGGGCAATCGAGGGCAGTTACGTGGACCCAAA
This sequence comes from Porticoccaceae bacterium, assembly GCA_041622295.1. Classification (GTDB taxonomy): domain Bacteria; phylum Pseudomonadota; class Gammaproteobacteria; order Pseudomonadales; family Porticoccaceae; genus HB2-32-21. Next base: position 4,220 of record JBFJZC010000035.1, on the reverse strand, counting down.
GGTGGTCAGTGACAGGCACGTCTCTCGATCGGCTCTACGCTGATCTACTGGCTGACCAGCGCAACCGCGAAAATAAGCTGCCGCCCGTGGAAAAATGGCAGCCACCGCTCAGTGGCGACATAGATATCCGCATCGCTCGGGATGGCACCTGGTACCACGAAGGCGCACCCATTGTCCGCAAGCCGCTGGTAAAGTTATTTGCCAGTATTCTTAAACACGAAGACGATGAATATTATCTGGTAACGCCGCAGGAAAAATGGCGCCTGCGCGTCGATGACGCACCGCTTCATGTCATTGCCGTGGAACAGCAGCAACGTGACCAGCAACAGGCACTGGTGTTTACGACACTGACCGATGACACGGTGCTGGCCAGCGCCGAGCATCCGCTTCATGTCGATGTCGATGCGACCACAGGGGAGCCTTCACCTTATGTGCTGGTGCGCAGTCAACTCAGTGGTTTGATTAGCCGGGCAGTCTACTATGAACTCGTTGAAATGGCCGAACGAAAGCAGGTTGATGGTGCTGAAGTGTTTGGGGTGACCAGCATGGGTGTTTTTTTTCCGCTGTCCTGAGCACGTCTGGAGCGAACACGGCTGGAGTTGTTGACGACATTTTAAAATAACGACAGAGTTTGCTCTGTGCGTCGTGGATTTCCTTTGGTTTTGCGTTAAGCCCGTCCCAGGCGCGTTAACATAATTACAAATAATAACGGATCGAGCCCATGACCATATCTCGGCAACTAGCCATAGCTACAGCGTTTTGCTGGTATTTACTGATGGGTTTGGTCGGGGATGTCCGTGCCGAGGCCGAACAAACCGTACAACTTCTGCAGCAATATGTTCGATTGGATACAGTCAATCCGCCAGGGCATGAAATGCCTGGTGCGCAGTTTCTTGCAGCTATTTTCGAACAGCGAGGCATTCCATATGAGATCGTCGAATCGCAGCCCGGTCGTGCCAATATCTGGGCTCGTCTGAAAGGCGGGAATCAACCTGGTCTTCTGCTTTTACACCATATGGACGTGGTGCCCGCGGATACTTCGCGCTGGTCGTATCCACCCTTTGCAGCCAGATTGGTCGATGGTTTCGTGCATGGACGCGGTACTTTGGACAATAAATCTGCTGGCATTTTTCAACTCCAGGCCTTTCTGGCCCTCCACGCCGCCGGTAAACCGTTAAATCGCGATGTGGTTTTTATGGCTACAGCGGATGAAGAAGCCGGTGGCAGACTGGGCGTCGGTTGGCTTTGGCAGCATCGACCAGAAGTATTTGATGGGATTGGTGCAGTGCTCAACGAAGGCGGTGGTGGTGACCTGAGTAACGGCAAGTTGAGTTTTGGAATAGAGTTAACCCAGAAGCTGCCATTGTGGTTAACCGTTAAAGCGACAGGAACGCCAGGACATGGCGCCGTGCCGCGCCAGGACAGCGCGCCGCAAAGACTCATCGGGGCTCTGGCGGCGCTGGACAATCTTCGGTTCGAGGCGAGGGTTGTACCGATTGTGGCGGAATATTTAGGGAGGATCGCCGTAGAGGCGCCAGCGCCATGGGATAAACGTCTGACGGCTCCGCAGCAAGTTGTTACTTCGCCACTGCTGATGGCGGACTTGCAACGATACGATTATCGCCTGCATGCCTTGCTCACCAACACCTGCGTGGTGACGCGACTACGCGGCAGCGAGAAAATTAATGTCGTGCCGCCACTCGCCAGTGCAGAAGTTGATTGCCGCCTGCTGCCGGACGAACGCCCGGAAGCGGTTCTATCCGCAATAAGGGGTGCACTTGCCGGAGAGGGAGTGACAGTTGAAGCGGTACTGTCATTTGGGCCGGGGGTTTCATCGAAAGATAATTTTTTGTACAAGGCAATTGAAGATACTCTGACGAAACGTTACCCGGGTGTGCCTGTGTTACCCAAATTAAATGCTGGCTTTACCGACAGCCATTTTTTTCGGGAGAGAGGAATTTCAGCTTACGGGTTTACCCCAATTATTTTGATGAAAGAGCAAAGCGCGGGAGTACATGGGGACAATGAAAGTATTTCATTGGAAAATATAAAGCTGGGGAATGAACTGATGAGAACTATAGTGACATCGCTGGTATACGAGTAACGAGCATTGTCCTGAATTATTAATTCGCAAGGGGTCACTGGTCGCGTGTTACAACGGCTCGCGATAAGCTGACCTGCGGTGAAGTGGCTCGTGAGTAGCGATTGTTAGGCTCCGAGCCCGACAGGTCATTTATGACAATCACCGGATTTGGGTTTAGCTCCGAGGTTACTCGAAACTAAACCGTCCTGAGCTTAATAAGATGCCAGCGGCGTCGAAAAGAAATCGAAGAAAGTCCACATCAATATCGAGGATGTTGTCAACGTCAACAGCATAACCGGCAGCCCTTTACGGAACCACAGGCCGGGTGTAATAGCGAGCGACGGATCGTTTTGCTGTTTGGCCATACGCTCGGACAGGGTGACGATAAACACATTGGCAGTAGACCCGAGATGTGTGCCGTTACCACCCATACCGACGCCGATGGCCAGGCTCCACCAAAGCGGCGTGACATTGATGCCCTGGGCTTCTAGCCCCAAAATAATGGGTACCATCGCAGCGGTAAAGGGGATGTTGTCTATCATTGCGGACAGAGCAGCGGCTACCCACATCAGTAGCAAAGACGCTACAAGCAAATCGCTGGTTACAAAGGGCTCGATATAGTGGCCAAGGTATTCAAGGAAATGGCTATTTTCTACCCCGCCGACCAATACAAACAAGGAAATAAAGAATATCAGTAGGGACAGTTCTAGTTGTTCAAAGGCGCCGTCCATATCGGCGCGTGGTGCTAAAAAGAGCAAGGTGGTGAGGCCAAGTGCTGCGACCATCCAGGCATCCCAGCCAAGGCTGTGGTGCAGGATAAACAGCACCACCATCAACGCCAGTACGCCCAGAGCGAGATACCAGGTGCGTTTGTCGGTAATGGCTTCCTGGTCAGAAAAGTCTGGCTGAGCAGCTTTAACAGCGAGTTCTTTGCGAAACAGAAATTTCAGTCCCAACACGGTCGCCAACCATGCGACGAGTACCAGTCCGCCCATGTGTTCGAAAAACGCATTAAAACTGATGTCTGCCGCCGAACCAATCATCAGGTTAGGCGGGTCACCGACCAGTGTTGCCACGCCCCCTGTATCAGACAGAAGTGCGGCGGTGAGCAGAAAGGGGATGGCATTCACTTTCAATGCCTGACAAATCAAAATAATCAGCGGGCCAAAGATAACGACAGTTGTCACGTTATCAAGTAGCAGGGAAATAAGGGTTACCACTGTTCCCATTAGTATCATCAATAGAAACAGGTTGCCGCCACTGACACGGGCAATCCAGTAAGCGATAAATTGGAAGCCTCCGGTAGGTATCATGATGGCGATAATGGTCATCATGGCTCCGAGCAGGAACACCACATTCCAGTCAATTGCTTTAAGGGCCAGATCGGGATTGTAAAATCCGAATATCTGACCAGCGATAATCATCGCGCCTGCGCCCATCATGGCAAATTTGGTGCGGTGAAAGCCGTGTACGCCTTCGGTAAAAATACCAATAAAAGTAAGCGTCATGATGATCGCGGAAACCATCATTGGGGTATTCCAGGCTAGTGCTTCGGTCATGTTGAAAACTCATGTAAAAGTAAAAACTGAAGGTTGAGCATTGATCTGCTGCCGCGAGAAATCCGATACATAGACAAACCCTTTCCGCAGTGCGGAAAGGGTGATCGGTTTGTGAGTCATCTGCCCAGGCTATGTGGTGCTGGCGGCGATTGTATCAGTTGGCTCAGCTGGTTAACCAGCGTTTGCTAGTAGCAAGCCATACTGGAAGTGCTTGACCAGGTTTGCTTCATTCTGATCGTCGGTGATTGCAGGTGACGAGCCTGATAGACGTGCTTTGGCTGATTGAATGGCCAAGCTTTTACTGGTATGGCGCTATCTAAGCGCAGTTATCAGTATTGATTTAAGGAAAATCAATACTGATAAAGATGGCGGAGGGGCAGGGATTCGAACCCTGGGTGCCTCTCGACACGCCGGTTTTCAAGACCGGTGCTTTCAACCACTCAGCCACCCCTCCACGAAGTGGCGGAATTATACCGCCAACTGAGAGCTACACAAGCGATTCCAGACTTATTCGCTATCCCGTTGCGCCACTTCAGTGACCCGTTCGTCCTGCCTGGCAAGACGAGGATCGTTGCTGG
>JBFJZC010000034.1:0-15299 GCA_041622295.1 Porticoccaceae bacterium | reverse complement strand
TTAAATACCGGACGCCACTGCAACCTTCCACCACCGACCAATTGCCGCTGGGCAGGGAAAAAAACATGCCTTCGCGATATACAGGAACGCCGGTAAGCTTCAACAAACTTACCGTAAAGCTTGCAGTAAACTCCATTAGCACCGGAATAAGCCCTTCGCCAACGGGCACTGCGAGGAAAAGAAAGGCCAGTGGAAAGGCGATCGTCCAGATCACGGTTGACCCAAGTATCAGCCACAGGCCGCTGACGATAAGCGCCACAAAAGCCAATTGCTGAATGACCAGCGCCTGCATCAAATACCCGAACAACCAGAACAGACCGGCAGCGACCAACAGTATTACTACCCGATACTCAGGGCTGGGCCTGATCACCGCAAGCTGGTCTCGCCTGGTCCAGATCAACCAGCTAACAATGGGCACAATCAAAAATCCGTGGACAAATGTCTCTGATCGCCACCAAATCGCCACCATTGACCAGGCGGTTTGATAAAAGATAGCGGTCACAGCAACACAGTAACCCAGCGCCACCAATGTATAGCGCCAGTCGAATTGGTGCGCAACGTGCCGATTCTGGTTGCGAGTGATATGCCCCGGGGTATCGTCGCTCACCGCAGTTTGCCCTTTTGTATCTATATCTTCCATTATCCTCAATACGCTAGCGCGTATCTCCCTCTAGCAAACGACCCACTATCGGCAAATTTTGCCCCCAGTTAAACTCTTGCTTAACCTTGTCTCTTGCTTGCCTGCCAATATAGCTATATTTCCCCGCCAGCACATCCTCGACCAGCACGGCATAATCGTCTGGCTGCATGGCTAACAGCACGTCCCTGCCATGCTCCGCATCAATGCCTTCGAGAGCCGGTGCGCTGACTATCACGGGCAGCGCCATCGCCATGGCTTCAAGTACCTTATTCTGTATACCTCGGGCAATGCGCATTGGCGCCACAGCTAACAGGCCATGTCGCAGGTAGGGACGCACATCGGGAACTCCACCGGTGACCACCACGCCGGGGCTGTCCGCCAAACTGCGGACCTGCGCTGTTGGTTTGCTACCGACAATATAAAACCGTATTTGCGGGTTGGCATTGTATAACGCTGGAAACACCTGTGTTGCAAACCAGGTAACGGCATCAATATTCGGCCAGTAATCCATCGCGCCTGTAAACACCAGAACCCGTTCATTTTTTTCGTACGGTGATAGACAGGTCGGTTCAGAACAGAAATAATCCGTGTCAACCCCGTTGCTATAGCTACTAATCCTGTCCGCGTACTGTGGCGTCAATTCTTTGAATTTATCGGCCTCGGCGGTGGAAACGAACAAACTATGGTCAAACGTTTTAGCTACAGACTGCTCGAATTGAAGCAGGCAGCTTGCCTCGCGAGCATAAACCCAGTTCATCGGGAAACGTTGCCTTTGGGCATATTCACGCCACTTTTCAGAATCGACATCGACCATATCAGCGACTTTATGGCACGCTGCGTAGTCTCCAGAGACGTACTGGGCCATCACAGACGAATAAACAACGACTCGCGTAATATCCTTATCCCGAGCCATTTGCTTCACCCACCGAGCCATTCGCCAACTTGAATAGTAAGGCAACGACAAAGCACGCCCGGCACAAAAGCCCCACAAACTTTTCAGACGGGCAAGTTTTGGATTCAACTTCACAAGACATACTGCCTCGCACAAATCCTCAACCTTTCCTGTGTACTCCCAGTCGGCGGGATCGTCGACAAAAGCGCCCAGGTAAACTCGGTAGTGAATACTCAAATATTTAAGCAAATGATAAGAGCGGATCTTGTCACCTTTATTCGGCGGAAAAGGCAGTCGGTGACACAGGAAAAGTAATCCTGGTCTTGCCGAAATGTCAGCCGGGGCACCAGGATCAACCATTAACCCAAATTCCTTGCAAGGAAAGGTCCGACGAAATTGGCGACCGGTAACGGCAGTTTTTTCCAGCCATTAACAAATAGCCGATATTTTGGATTCAGTGGATTAACATCGGGGACGTCGGCAGCGTTGACAAGAAAGTATTCGTAAGCGAGCGGCTCGGGCGTGAAACCCCAGTTTTTCTTGAAATTGTATGGCCCGGTGCCTTTCTTACTGCGGCCATAATCAAAAATTCTAATACCCCGTTCACCAGATCTTCGCATCAGCTCCCAGTACATAAAATCGTTGCCTTTTAAAACACGGGCCCGCTCCAAACTGCCTCCATAGTAGGGTAATACCTGATCCTTGAAATAGAAGCTCATGACACCGGCTATGTCGTGCTGACCATCGGTAATCATCAACACATCACAGTCGCTCTGAAAAACCTCACGCAACATTCGAAAATATCTGGCCGGGAAAACCGGTGTCCCGAGGTTGCGAACGCTTTCCGAATAAACTCGATACAGACGCTGCCAACCCGCATCAGTTTCGCTGATCAAACCAGCCTCGATACCTTTACGCACCATCGCCCGTTGCTTGCGGGGAATGGCCTTTAGATTGACCTCGGCATCGGCATCAATTTGCTTTCTGAAAGTCGCGTACAGCATCTTCGTTGGCCAGTCCTCGTCCGAGGGGTGAATATTCCTCATCTCCAGGGCATCAACTTTTAACCGGCGGGCAAGCTCGCAGGCCGCCTCACGCAGGGCCGATCTTGCCTCATCATTCGATGCAAGTATGCCCCCGTAAACACAGAAAGGGAGGGAAGACAGCGTATTACCAAACAACCAGCTTTTGACCTGCGCCAGCGGCAATAGACCTTCTATTTCCCCGTCGCGCTCAGCATAAAGATAGTGGGTCGGATGCCCGAAAGCGCTCTCCAGCACCGTCTTCCAACCGGCCCTGTGAAAAAATGTTGCTTCCGAACAGGTCTCCACAAACGCGTCCCAACGAGCAAATTCGGTGTCGGCTAACTCCACAACCTTAAGCACTATTCTCGTCCCTTTTTGTAAGCTTTCATCTAGCGGGAATGGCGCTAACCATCCTTGTTATGTTTTGATCGGGCTTAAATAAAATTAGGCTCTGGGGCTTCAAGGCCAGCCTTGCCCAAAAAAATATTGTCCATACGGCCCCAGCTAAAATCTTCAAGCAGGCGGTTTAATCGGGGCAGGGTTTTATCCAAATTAACGTAGTGGCGAAATTTTGTTTTTACGCTCAAATTAGAGATTCGCGGCTGCTCAACATCTATCTCCCAGGGGTGTGTATAAAAAATACAGGGTTGTCTATCACTTTCGTTAACCCGTTTAAGCGCCCAATGCGTAAATTCATAAGGAAAAAATCTGAACCAGCCACCTCCCCCACAGTTAATATTACGGGTCAGGATAGGAATGGTGGTGATGGGAATCTCTAACAGCTGTTCATTAGCGGTGCGAAAAGCAAAACGCGGCGCACCGGGCATGCCGTACAGATCATGCTTGATGGGTACAATACTTGAACTGTACTGATAACCGGCTTCGGCAAGAATATCCCATGCCCAAAGGTTGTTAGCCCCGATTGAGTAGCTGGCCGCCCGGTATCCGCGCACGGCCTGCCCTGAAATATCTTCCAGAAACCCGCGCGTCCGCACAATATCATCTTTAAATTCGTCGGGGTTTTGTGTAGAAACTCTTATATGCTCCCAACCGTGGCTGGCCAGCTCATGTCCGCTGTCTGTGATGCGCCTAACCATAGAAGGGCATCGGCTGGCGACACAACCCAGCATAAAAAAAGTAGCCTGCACTGCCTTTTGTTCAAAAAGATCCAGAATACAATTCACATTCCGTTCAACGCGTCCCTCAATACTGGCCCATTTTTCTTTGGGAATATGTTTTTCAAAGGCCGACACCTGAAAGTAGTCTTCCACATCGACAGTCATCGCATTACGAATGGAGGGTGCCTTAGCATTCATTTTTTTCATCCCTAACCGTATTCCCTTTGTCTACAGGACTACATTTGCCTGGATACCCTGGCCGACTCACACCCTGGCGACGATAACCACGTTGGCGACATTAACTACGTTAGCGAAACGCCAACCATTGGAGCTGGCCTGCGGTGCAAAAATCGATGCTGCTAATTTATAACTGGTGATTCGTTGGTCTCTCACTGTGGCCGGGGTTGCCGGGGCTATCCCCAACGCCAGGCCTATCGCCATAGCCCTGTCATCTCAGCACTCATGTCAACACAGCCAATTTTCAACAATCAGGGCGATACGTTCAGCAGCTCGTCCATCCCAGTATTCAGGCACACGACCAACTTTCCCGCCTGTCTCCATAACGTCTTTAAAGCACAGCGTGATTTTATCGGGATCTGAACCAACAATGGTATTGGTCCCCTCAGACACGGTTACGGGCCGTTCAGTATTTTCTCGCAGAGTTAAGCAGGGGACCCCCAGCGCGGTGGTTTCTTCCTGAATACCGCCTGAATCGGTCAGCACAACACTCGCATCTTTCATCAGGCCCAGCATATTGAGATACCCAAGCGGTGGCAATGACAGCAGGTTACCCTCTGCCATCAAGTGCTCAAGGCCTGCGCGGCGAATACATTGCATCGTCCTCGGATGAACCGGAAACAGCAGGGGCTTCTCCTCGCTGAGGGTTACCAGGGTTCGCAGTAAACGCGCTAGTACAACAGGATCATCCACATTGCCTGGACGATGCAAGGTGACCAGTCCGTAGCCCGAGGAAAAATTCGACACTGGTTTACCTTTTACATAAGCCTTGATCGTCTCCGCAAATGGCACAGCGTGCTCAAGGTTATAAAGCAAGGTATCGATCATGACATTGCCGACAAAATGTACCCTGGCGGCATCTACACCCTCGCGTAGCAGGTTAACCTCGCCGTCGCGCTCGGTGGTAAACAATAAATCAGAAATCTGGTCGGTCAATACCCGATTGATTTCTTCGGGCATCGTTCGATCTCCGCTGCGCAGACCGGCTTCCACATGAATAACCGGAACCTGCTTTTTCACGGCAACCAGCGCACAGGCAATGGTGGAATTGACATCACCGACCACTAGAACGGCATCGGGTTTTAGCTCATCAATGACAGGTTCAAATCGCTTCATGATCTCCGCAGTTTGCACGGCGTGGGATGCCGAGCCAACCCCCAGATCGATGTCCGGTTCGGGGATGCGAAGCTGTTCAAAAAAAGACTGTTTCATTGCAGCATCATAGTGCTGCCCAGTGTGCAGGAGTCGCCCATCAAGCCGGTTACCAGCGGCGTTTAACGCCCGCATCACCGGTGCAATCTTCATGAAATTGGGTCTTGCCCCGACCACACACAGAACCCGTTTCACCGACCTTACAGATACCATAGCTGGTCGCTCTCGGTCTCTGATCTCTAGAAGGTTATTCGGTAAGTCATGTTTATTTGATTTTCGGCGTAATCATCATCGACCAAATCAGAATTCCTGTCAGAGTGCGTGTACCCCAGGCGTACGTTGCTTTTGGCGCCCAGGCGCCGATTCAAGGCCATTTGAAACCGCCAGGTGTTGAAATCGTCATTAAGCTCATTTGTCTGACTCTGCCAGTGGACTGAGCTATCAAAGCTCAACTTGCTGGATAGCGTTCTACTCAACGACAAACTGGATGTAACAAACTCAGTATCTTCGCGTGAATCCTGAGTCTGCTGGGTAGAGTGCTCCTGCTGCAGGGTGACCGTAGTACGCTTGCCCTGAATGGCCCAGGAAGCCTTAAATCGCTCATCAACAATCTGGCTATCCGTGGGTAACACAAAGACGAGGGATACCGGTAGGGGCTCGCCGGTGATGGGGTCTACGGGATTACCGAAAGGATCCGTGTCCTCAAAAACAATTTGCTGTAACCGCAACGTTCTCGCATCGGTGAGCACCTTACTATAGCTAGCGGTCAGTACGTTCCTTTTCCTGCGATACGATACATCCAGAGTTGGAAAGCCGCCAAAAAATCGCTTGCCATAACCGACATTCACAGATGTTCGCTTGTTTGGCGTCCAGACAGTACCAAAATCCCACCGGGTCCCGTCCACATCCGATCGCGCCGAGTTGAAGTCGTTCCACTCTTTGCCCACAGAACCTCGCAACTGCCACTTGCGACTGACTCGGTATCCTAACCTCAAGTCGGTGGACATCAACTCATTATCGCTACTCTGTCCAGTATCGCTGCTCCCATCGTAATTAGTTTTACTGTAATTCGCAGCGACGCCCCAGCTTAACAACGCGAAATCGGTGCCGCTATCGAGGTTAAAGTCCAGGGCCTGGCGACTGCTATCACTAATGTCACCGCCAGAACTTAAAGGGTCATCACGCGTATTACTGGAATTCAACTGATCATCAAAAGTGTAACCCAGACGCATATTGGCAAAATCCTTAAAATGACCACGCAAGTAAGGATTTAACACGTATGAGTAGGTGGTACTCGTATTTCCGTCGCGCAGGCCACCACTGCCCGCGGGGCGAGAACGGGAGAGGTTATCGAATCCTGCCGGTCGGAACGGGTCAATGCGGTTTTGCACTGCTGACGCTCTGGCATCGAAAAACAGTCTGTCGTCGACAAGCTCAGCATTACTATTACCACTGAAACGGGGGTTCACCGAATCGCCGCTACCGCCAGCGTCGTTATACTCCAGCGCAGCGGTCAAATCGACTTTCATCTTGCCGCCAACGCCTTTTAGTGTCAGGTTCGGTGCAACCACAGTCACAAGCTCGCTTTCCTTACCCTTGTCGACAAGCTCGACATTGTCTGTGTAGCGCTCTGTGACGCTTAAACCAGTCGTCGCTGTCCAGTCCGCCGCACGCACATTCGCCGTCGATATCGCGGCCAGGCAGGTAAGGGCATAGAGCCATGTTATTTTGTCACCACCTCTTGGTACCATTAACGTCCTTCCTGACCCACTTCACCTTCAATCCGGGTGTTGCGATACCGACCTTCATGTCCGTATCCATACCCGTATCCGTATCCATAGACAGATTTGTTGAAGGGGTTTGATCTTGTTTTATTCAACACAGTGCCGATAATCTTGTCTCCGCCGATGCGCTGAAGCGCCTCCGTAACAGCATGTTGAGGGGTTTCATCCGCAGCCACCACAAACACAATCTGGCCCATCAGATTAGCAAGCACACTCGCCTCAGATGCCAGCAAAAGCGGCGGCGAGTCAAAAATAACCACCCTGTCAGGGTAACGCTGGCAGAGCTCGCGCATAATCAGACGCATGTTATCGCTGGCCAGCAACTCGGTAGATCGCTCGTGTATATGGCCTGCCGGAATAACGCGAAGATTACGTATGTTGGTGGGCAATATCACATCGCCAACATCAATATCCCCGTTTTCCAGCACGTCAATCAGACCATTGGCATCATGAGAAACACCTAAGAGCGTGCCTGCTGACGCTTTGGCGACATCGGCATCGACAAACAGCACCGTTTTATCCTCTTCCATGGCAATACTCATCGCTAAATTAATAGCGGAAAAAGTTTTACCTTCTCCTTGCAGGGCGCTGGTCACCATGATCAAGTTCACTGTATCACTGGCATCCTCTCGCGCCATATTCATAAGCAGCGGTCGTTTGATAATGCGGTAAGATTCGGCAATTTCACTGCGTGGCGCGATGTGTGTCACCATGCCAAGTGAATGAAGATGGGCAAAAGGAATTTCAAGCGTACCCGCAGGCACGCCAGAAGCCATTCGCCCCGAATCGGCAATATGGCCCGCCTCTCCCGCAACTTTACTCCGGTCGCGCTCAACGTTGTCACCAACAGGGAAGTCTAAACTCGTAGCGACACCATCTTCCCCACGACCCTTTGTACTGGAGTCGGCGTTCTTTGTAAGCTTATCAACAGCCCTTTCAATGATACTCATAGCGCTATCCTGCGGGAATCTTCCTGGTTTATCAGTTGCTTCAAATCAAACCCAGCGTTGGGAGATAATTTAGCGCCCCAAAGGCAATAAGCAAGCCGAACAAACTCAGCGAAAAAGCCAGGGTTTCTTTTAGCTCCTTGCGCTTTCGTGTTGCAGACTTAACTAGCGAAACGCTGCCTAAAACAGGCAGACCGGTCAACTCGCTCAAAGCGTAGCGACTGTTGATCAGTGGCTTCAACAAAGACAATAAAAAAGCCAGACCAAATCCGACTCCAACCGCTACCAGGAGAACCAGCGAATTAAGTATTAATTTATTGGGCTCGGTAGGCTTGAGAGGCGCAAAGGGCGGATCAATAACCCTGAATTTGACGTTGCTGCCATCCTCTTCTACTTTTTCCGTTAGATGAGCGGATTCCCGACTGGCAAGCAACTGGGCATGTTGCCTGGAAATAATACCGTAATCCCGGTCCAGCTGTTTTAGTTCAGCCTCAATTAGAGGGACCTTACCTATTGCCTCGCTCAGGTCAGCCACTCGCTGAGTGTACTCCCCAGCCCGCACGCGCAACTCAGCGACTCTGGCCTCTGCTTCGGAGAGCATGGCCCGCATTTGCTGATAGACAGGACTCGCTTTCATGTCTGAATTGCTAAACGACTCGTCGTCCATACGGTTTTCGATATCTTCCTGCCTTTTTATTTCTAGCTCAGCAATCAATGCCTGCAGTTGAGTAACCTCAGGGTGTCGCTCGGTATATCGCAACAACAAATTGTCGAGCTTGCTCTCAAGGCCCTGTATCCGCGAATCGTATAACGAAGAACCCTGCATTTCATCGTACTCGGCAAAGCCAAACTCCGGCTCTTCATTCTCCAGATCATTAAGCTGCCGCCGAACCTCTTGACGGCGGTTTTCCATTTCACGCAGCTGTAAACTTACGTCCTTAAGTTGACTCCTTGCCGCCTCCAGTCGCTGATAATAGCCGCCAGCATCCCCCGGCAACTGGCCAGCATGGCGCTGTTTAAAGTCTGCAAGACGCGCCTCCGCCTCGATCAGGCGCTGCTCATAGTCCTTGATTTGCTCATCTATAAACAGTTGCGCACCGGCCCCATCGCTACGACTTTCGCCCAACGTACTTTCTATAAACACCGTAATGAGCGAGCGAACAATCTTTTGTGCGGTATCTCTATCCCGGTGGATAAACGAAATGGAATAAAGCGTAGCGTTGCCTCGGTCGACAGAAAGCTCAACACCGTTCTCCAGGCTTTTTAGAACTTTTTCCTTTTGCTCATCGGTGGTAATGGCGAGATCGAGGTCAGCCATACGCATCAGTTTTTCGAGGTTTGGCCGCGCCAGCAGCGTTCTGCTCATCAGCGCAACTCTCTGTTTAATATTGGGCTCGATTGCCAGGCCCCGTAACAGCGGTCGCAACAGACTGTTGGTGTCGATATAAACCCTGGCCCTGGACTCATACTTTTCAGGCATCTGGCTTACCCAAATCCAGCCCCCCACCGCGACGAGCCACACGACGACAAGACCAAACCACCTGAATCGCCAAAGGCCTGAAATGTAGCCGTATAGCCTGGTCAGTAATTCCTGCATAGCGATTATTCTTCCCTGTCCCTTTGAAGCTTAAGATCGATTGCTGGATTAGAACCAGGATTCCGGAATGATTATGACGTCACCTGGGTACATTGCCATATTCGCTGAAATATCGCCGTCTTCCAGCATATCCTCCAGACGCAGGGTGTAGGTCTTTTGTCCCCCATCAAAATAACGGATCAATACCGCCTTATTCCCGTCCGCAAAATCGGTTAAACCACCCACCTCGATCATCAAATCAAGCAGAGTCATGTGTTTGTTAAACGGTATTTTCAGCGGTCTGACGGCCTCACCAACCACCCTGACCTGCTGCGAAGGAATGCCCACAAAACCTTCAACGATGACACTCACCACCGCATTTCTAACGTACTCGGAATACGCTTTCTCAATATGCCTGGCCAGCTCAGTCGGAGTTTTACCGCTCGCTTCCATATCCTCTACTAATCTGGTGGTTATTTTTCCGTCTGGTCGGACTTCGACAGAGGTCGTCAACTCTTCGTTACCCCAGACGAAGATTTCCACTTCGTCGCGCGGCCCGATGACATAGTCGTATTCCTGCAAGGGATTTAACTGATCTTCAGTGAGCGGCGGGTGGCCACTAAAGCTACAACCGGTGACGATGGACACTCCCAGCGCCAAAGCCAAGATAGATAACGTCCTGTGAGCTAACCCGTGAACATATTTCATAAGCGATGCCTCCTTTTTGCCTAACGCAGCATACCCCAAACCGGAAAATTCTATCATGCCAATCGTTAAAAAGCCGCACAACTGCTCAAACGGCGCATTTTAGGGGATAGGCGGTGTTAGAGGTTTTACAGAGGCGGTAGCAAAATCCGGGAAAACAACTACCACCTTTGAAAAAACGACCTGCTCAGCTGCCTTCTCGACGGGCTCTAGTTAACGTAATGCGGTCCACGAGCCAGCAACTTGAATAATGACGGCAACGCCAATATTGTATGTGGCGCTCCAGCAAAGTACGATGGGCCTGATAACTACAACTCGGTCTCGCTCGAACACACGCGAGGTGTGTTACCTTGGAAACAGCGTATTTTTTTGTGGAACTGGCGCCGTTTCACAGCAACCCCTGCAGGAAGCGGCTTTAACCAGATGTATCAGCACTATTACAAGTTAAACGCCGAGCCTTTTAGACTCACCCCCGACCACAAGTTTTGCTTTAACCACAAAAGTTATGCCAAGGCGAAAGCCTACATGCAATACGCCTTTGAGCGTGCTGAAGGTTTTGTCATGGTCACCGGCAAGCCGGGAACAGGGAAAACCACCCTCGTTAACGACCTGGTTAATACTCTCCCCAAATCCGAAGTCACCCTGGCTACGCTCGTCAGCACCCAGCTAGAAGCAAATGACCTGTTACGAACGTCAGCATACTCCTTTGGCCTTGACGGAAATGTTACGCATAAAGCCACTATTCTTCAGGACCTGGCCAAACTCCTTATAGCCAACTACAGGCAAGGTAAACGCGCACTGCTTATCATCGACGAAGCCCAGGATCTCGCCCCCTCTGCACTGGAAGAACTGCGCTTATTAACTAACTTCCAGTTAAACAACCAACCGTTGATTCAAATCTTCCTGATCGGCCAGGAATCTCTCGTCGAACTGGTTCGCCGCCCGGGCCTGGAACAGGTGCACCAACGGCTCATTGCCGCCTGTCACCTTGAGGCACTGAAGGAAGAAGATACCAGGGCCTATATCAAGCATCGCCTGAAAAAAGTTGGCTGGCGTGGCGACCCTGCAATTAGCGACGCAGTATTTTCACTTGTTTTTCAATTTAGCCACGGTATACCGCGTCGCATAAACCTCATCTGTAGCCGCCTGTTACTCCACGGCAGTGTCGAAGAGCGACATCAACTCGGCGTTGAAGATGCCAGGATTGTTCTACAGGAACTGGAGCAGGAGCAGCTCACAACAGAAGACTTTTGTTCCGGCATTGATTTTGATATTGCAGATGATTTTGAACCTGAAGATTGGGCCGTACTTGGTGACGACTACTCAAATACGGATGATACGAGCTCATCCAGACTAAACCCCTATGTCAGCGATGATGTTAACCGCGACAGAAACTCTGCGCCGAAACCCCAGGCGACAGCAACCGCACGAGAAACCTGGGTACACCAGACCCGCGACCCAGAGCTCAAAATTGAACGGGAAGACAACGTCTCCAACAGTACGGATGACATCGGTGAAGAGAGCATAAACACCGAGAACGCCTCTTCTATCGCCGCTGAAACTAGAGAACAACATGGGTCGAAAGGGCTGGCATCGGTATCTGGGGCACCTGTCAGTACAACTGCAACAAGCAATGCCAATACACCGGGCAAACCCAATCGACTCTACAAATACGCGCCGTGGCTGACGCTGATTGTGCTAATGGCAGCCCTGAGCTACAGCCTGCTAAAAGGATCTGGAAAAGACGACATTCCGGCCATTGGTATTCCGGGCGAACACCCCTCTACTGAAAGCTCATCTACCTCGCCAGGAATGATGCCTGACGAAAATGTGCCACTACAATCGCTCTCGGGCGCCAAACCTGCCCAGGGCGGAATCGACCACCCCTTACCTGACCAACAGCCAGCTAACCCGGCGTTGTCTCAGACCGTAAAAAAAAACGCTCCCCTGGATGATCTAACTGGAAAAACTATTAACCCGGAACTAAAAGGGAACCCACACACCATAACCAACGCCGCAGACAGTTCGCTAGCCGCGGCCCAGCGAGACAACCATGAATCAGCTGGCCTGATTGCCAGCAAGACTGCCCCGGATGCCACTGTCATTTTCCAGTTTGATAGTTTTTTAATTGAACCTGAATTTAAGCTCAGGCTGGACGATATTGCAGAAAAAATGGATCGCTTTGAAGACATGAAAGCATTAGTTGTGGGCTATGCAGACAGCGTCGGCGATGCTGCATACAATATCCGGCTCTCCAAACAACGGGCTATTGCCGTGTCCGCCTACCTCACCCGTCGGGGCGTATGGACTGAGCGCATTACCGTTGAAGGGAAAGGCAATCCCGTATCATCGCCAGTTGCACCCCCTGCGGTTCCGGGGATGCCCCCGCCGGATCAACGTGTCGTGAAGGTCTTTTTGTTGCCGTAGCCCGCTCGGGAAACTCGACGAGTTCACCACCGTAGTAACAGGCAAAACCCTCCACCGGGGGTTGTCGTTCTTTTCCCTGGTTGTTAATGCCAGCACGGTCATCTCAGCAAAGTCGGTAGTCGAGTGCACGCGACAACTAAGCTACCAGCTCAATATTGTCTCCCAGTTTGACAATACCTTCAGATATTACCGCGGCATAAACACCGGCCTGCCGCCCATGCGCTTTCGTCACATGCCGCAATAACTCCGGGTTCGCTGCCCCGGTATCGGGGTCATAGGTGATCATTGCGCAGCGCGGGTCGCGGTCAACGATGGCGATCATGACTCTGTCGCCCAGACGTAAAGTCCGACCGACCAGCTGATCCTCGCTAAAACCGTCCTGCTGCAACATATCAACGTAAATATTAGCGCGAAAGCGACGGCCATCGACCGCCATACCGGTTTCCCTGGACAACTGCTCAATGGTTTGTCGGGAAATCATCGACACCGGTCGACCGTCGGTTAAAGCGCGATCCGAATGACAAACGGATAACTGCTCCGCTGCAGGCAAACCTGTGTAGAGCGTATCCATGAGCGCAGCATCAGTGATGCCGTAAACATCGCCCTGTGGCGTTTCGACATCGACAATCAGCTCTTCGGCGGAGCCGTAAACCGGTGTGATACCGATACTCGTCGCCGCTGCCTGCGCCCAATCTATCGGCAGGCGCGCAACGTCTGGATAACGAAATCGAGGCTTGTACAATAGCATTTGCTGCGTATCTCGAGCGGTGAGATAAGGGAAAAATGCTGCGCCTCCGTGTTTTTTAAACGCGTATAGACGATCCCCATATACACCGGAAAACCCTACAAAGGCCTGATCCAGCTCCTCACCGGCCATGCTTTTGACGGGAAAGCGGTACAATTTTTCTATTTTGCCAATAATGCTCATTGCTCAATCGTCCACAGTCGCGAAGGAATGGCGCGCTACCCTGGCGACCCGGTTACCGGGATATCACCTCATGGGTTCCACTTCTGGCTATTTCGTATCCGGGAATTTTTTATCCGGGAGGACATCGGCTACCACGTCCCATGACTTCCACTCTGGATCAGGCGTGACCACGCCTTGCCGTGGCACATAAATGGACTCCTCTCTGCTGGTGGCTGGGTGAATATAGCGAGGACAATTGATAAACACATTGCGCACACTGACCCGAACTATCATCTGAGCCTCATGATACTCAGCCAGTAATTCGTCATCGCTGTGCACGGAAGCGACCCCATGAACGCGTAGCCGATGGGGATTTTCAAAATCTATAAACAGCAAGCCCACATTGCTGTTGACTCTAATGTTCCCGGCGCTCAGGAACATGCCGTTACCGTCGTAAAGAGGAAAAGCAATATTGCCGCTATCCAGCACACGAACAAAACCCGTGGCGCCACCTTTGTAGGACACGGTTGGCTGCCCTCTGTCATCAACGGTACTGATAAAAAACATGTTGCGTGAGGTAATGAACGCTGTTGCTTCGTCATCAAGTTGCGCGCCAATAACCAGCTCGTTAACACGATCCGCCAATGGTCGAGTACCAAATTGATCCTGTAGTTCACGATTCCCCCGATGATAAACATCCGTCATTTTTCGCCTCTCTGCATGTCGTTTCATTTTTCTATTAGTAGCACTTCTAGTGCCGCGTGTAGTAGCACTTCTAGTGCCGCGTGGGCCAATGACAGGCCCACACAACGTTCAAAATACTCTCCTTGCCCAACCACCTGGCCAACCCCGACAGGTGTCGTTAAATGCGACGACAGGGCGAGCGGCCATGTGCACGCGACAGTCCACGTATTGCCGTCATCAGACGTTAACCAGCTCATCTTCACTGTACAATCGCTTTGACTGATTGATCAGGTCGGCCTCATCGTCTCGCCTTTTAAGCAGCCCGTCTAGCCCCTTACCTTCCCATAAACGCTTCATTGCCCGGATTTGAGCCGCGATTCCACCATAATCCTGGTCTTTCACCAGGGGCCTGATGGCCGCCATTTCCCTGCGCACGGCGCCACTCATTTTAGTGCCCCGATTGAACACCAGCGATAACAGCCCAGCCTGAGCATCGGCGTGGAGCTCATCGGCGCCGGGATACGCCTTTAGCGTTGATGCGGCATAGCGTGGCAAGGTACCACGATAAAATACTGTTTCGGCTTGCGACAGACCTATTTTGATATGTTTGACGCCACCGACGGCGGCTTTGGCCGAGTCCCCTTTCAATCCTGCGATCACCACCAGCTTCTCCAGTTCCATCTCGCCAATTTCTCCGGCCCAGTCCCGGCGTATTTGGGTGCTGGAGTTATAGCCCAGGTCATAGCCGATCCCAATGGTTATGCCCGACTGTCCGCCCGGCCAAACAGGACTGGACAGAAACTTGTTGTAATAGGCCTGGGAGGAGATCTCGTGCTTGACCAGCTGCCCCAGACCTTTTTTAGAAACAGTGAGGGAATAACTCTTTGCAATCGCAAGGCGTTGGTGCTGATCAAACAGGGCATTTTCGAGTGCCGTTAAGGTTGTCGTACCGATAAGGCCATCTGCCTCGACACCCAGGTGCTTTTGAATCTGTTCTATCCGTTTTTTAATGCTTAAATCAGTCATTATTTGCTCCCTCGTTAAATCACTGACTGGCTGCGACGCACCGTCGTTGCCCCGCGTGTCACCTGCCCTGATGAATTTGGCTTACAATGCCAATTGTAGTTCAGCCGCACGATATTACAGGGCACCCTGTCAAGCCGGAACGTTAAGGGGCAATCGCAATAAGCGGGTTTATGTCAGAG
>JBFJZC010000033.1:0-15470 GCA_041622295.1 Porticoccaceae bacterium | reverse complement strand
TGTTCTGTATATCATCGGGCCGGGCACTACCACGCGAGCGGTGAAGGAGGCCCTGAGTCTGCCAGCGACATTGCTCGGCGTGGATCTGGTAGCCAACAGAACATTGCTGGCCAGCGATGTGAATGCCCGGCAAATCTCGGCGCACATGGCGGAGTTCACGCGATCGTGTATCGTGGTGACGTCCATTGGGGGGCAGGGTATCTTGTTGGGGCGTGGCAATCAGCAATTGACCCCGAAAATTATTGCCGGGGTGGGTCTGGACAATATCTGTGTGGTCGCCACCAAAACCAAGATTGCCGAGCTGGCGGGGCAGCCGTTATTACTCGATACCGGCGATGCCCAGCTCGATCGGGAGCTATGTGGCTATATCCCCATCATTACGGGTTACCACGACCGTATTCTCTATAAGCTCTCGGATGGCCTCGAGAGCTTATAGAGAATTGAATAAAGCGCGATAGCCAAGCGGTAGCGAACCCGTCTAGAGCGCGTGGGTTTTATGATTCCCGCAGCCTTTTCAGAAAATGAGCAAGTCGTGCTATCGCGTCTTCAAGATCACTTTTGCGAGGCAGGAAGACGAGTCTAAAATGCTGGCTGTCTGTCCAGTTAAAAGCAGTACCCTGTACCAACAGCATTTTTTCCTGTAACAACAGATCGAGAACCATCTGCTCGTCGTCCGCGATCGGGTACACGTCTGGATCAAGGCGCGGGAATAAATACAGCGCGCCTTTTGGTTTGACACAGCTGATACCTGGAATGGCGACCAGTTTTTCCCAGCCAATATTTCGCTGTTCGTAAAACCGACCATCCGGCTTAACCAGGTCTTCGATGGTCTGGTAACCGCCTAGCGCCGTCTGGATGGCGTACATGGCTGGAACGTTGGCGCACAGACGCATCGAAGCGAGCATTTCCATGCCCTGGATATAACTGCGCGCACGATGCTTGGCGCCACTGGCGATCAGCCAGCCGGAGCGAAATCCGGCGAGACGATAGTTCTTGGACAGCCCGTTAAAGGTGATTATGAGGATGTCGTCAGCAAGGCTGCCCATCGGATAGTGCACCGCGTCGTCGTAAACAATGCGGTCGTAAATTTCGTCGGCAAAAACAATCAGATTGTTAACGCGGGCCAGCTCAATGATTCGCAGCAGGGTGTCGTTGCTGTACACCGCCCCCGTAGGGTTGTTGGGATTGATAACAACAATACCTTTGGTGCGACTGGTGATCTTGCTCGCCAGGTCATCAAGATCAGGCTGCCAGTCGGCGCTCTCATCGCAGCGATAATGCACCGCCTTGCCGCCGGCCAGCGTTACGGCCGCCGTCCACAGAGGATAATCCGGCGCTGGCACGAGAATTTCGTCGCCGTCATTGAGCAAAGCCTGCATGGACATAACGATCAATTCGCTAACGCCATTGCCAAGAATTACGTCTTCTATCTCTACTCCTGCGATACCCTGAATCTGGCAGCGTTGCATCACCGCTTTGCGGGCGCTGAAAATCCCCTTGGAATGACTATAGCCCTGGGCTTCAACCAGGTTCAGAATGACGTCCTGGATGATTTCATCCGGCGCCTCAAAACCAAAGGCGGCTGGATTACCGATGTTAAGCTTGAGAATTCGGTGCCCTTCCTCCTCCAGGCGGTTGGCCTGGTCGAGAACGGGGCCGCGGATGTCGTAACAAACGCTGTCCAATTTGGTAGACTTTTGAAAAGGTTGCATAAACAATTAGCTTCCCGGCTAGAGTGATTCTGGTGGATGGGTGCTATTGTACCGCAAATACTTTTGTTCCAACTTATCAACGACGTGCGAAATGCTGGAGAAGCTATGAACAACAGGCAAGATAAAGATGACCGTCAGTGGCGCGATAAACTAACGCCAGAGCAGTTCGAAGTGTGCCGCAATAAGGGTACCGAACGGCCATTTACCGGTGAGTATTATGCCGAGACGTCCCCCGGTGTTTATCTCTGTGCTTGCTGCGAAACGCCTCTGTTTGAGTCCGATACGAAGTACGACTCCGGCAGCGGTTGGCCGAGTTTTTATGCAGCGGCAGATCCTGCATCGATAGATGAAGAAACGGATAATTCTCGCGGTATGGCGCGTACCGAAATTACCTGCGCGAAATGCGGTAGTCATCTCGGCCATGTGTTTCCAGATGGGCCGCAACCGACTGGCTTGCGATATTGTGTGAATTCCCTGTCGTTAAAGTTTGAAAAAGAAGACCAGGGCTAATCGTCGTGTTAAAAGGCTGCGCGATTTTAAGCCTGCTGCTGGTGGTGGCAGGCGCGTTGAGTTATCGCCTCGGTATATTACCCTTTAGCCTGGCCTTCTATGGTTTTGGCCTCGGCCTGCTTGCTTCAGC
Source organism: Porticoccaceae bacterium (assembly GCA_041622295.1). Classification (GTDB taxonomy): domain Bacteria; phylum Pseudomonadota; class Gammaproteobacteria; order Pseudomonadales; family Porticoccaceae; genus HB2-32-21. The sequence goes on along the minus strand of JBFJZC010000033.1, from coordinate 13,118 downwards.
TTTGCTGACTATGGCGGCGGCGGCAATGGTGTTCAGGGGCCTGGCGCGGCGCCAGCCCGTTGGCGGGCTTCTTGCGGTAATGCTTGCCTGTGTTACCCCGGTATTGGTGGTGATCTACACGGTCGGCATCGCCGGCTTTCAGGCGCCACCGATTCATGACATTTCTACCGATGTAATGAATCCCCCCGTGTTCACCTTTGCGCAAAGCCAGCGTAAACCCGATGACAACTCCCTCGATTATGGGGGTGAGAAACTGGCGGCGCAGCAGCGCCAGGCATATCCAGATATCAAGCCACTACAGTTAGCGGTTAGTCAGGAACAGGCATGGTCCGCAGTGCTGACGGTTATTGATCAGCTCGGTTGGCAGTTGCTCGGTGAGGATGCCGCTCGGGGGCAGATCGAAGCCGTCGATAGAACGCCGATCATGGGTTTTGCCGATGATTTTATTGTGCGTATTAAGCCCCAGGGAGAAGGCGTACAGATTGATCTGCGCTCCGTATCGAGAGTGGGTGTCAGTGATCTTGGCGCCAATGCCAAACGGATACGGGTTTTTATCGAACAGCTGCGCTATGCGCTGGAGAATCAGCTGGATCGTTAGCAACATTGACAAGGTCATTAACTAGATCTTCAGTTAGATAAATAAAACAAGTTGCGGAACAGGCAGTCGCCGGTCGAACTAAGCGGTGGATGCCCGTCACGAAAAGATGCCTGACGACAACGAGTTGCCAGCAGAAGTGAATGTCGACGACTGACGAAAATCTGGACTTTTGAACTATTCATAATTAGCAAGGGCGGCAACATGACTGAAGTAGAAACGATCCAGGGTAGGTTAAAAGGGATAGAAAAAGATGGCATTTATGTGTTCAAAGGGATTCCCTACGCCCTGCCGCCGGTTGGAGAGTATCGCTGGCAACCGCCACAGGAACCGTGGCCCTGGGGCGGCGTTCTCGATGCCAGCGGTTACGGTAAATGGTCGCCACAGAACAAATCCGCCATGGAAGCGGTGATGGGGGCGGAAGTGGGCGAGCAGGACGAGAGCTGCTTGACGCTCAATGTATGGACCCCCGGCATGGATAACGCCCGGCGGCCGGTTCTGGTGTGGATCCATGGCGGCGGTTTTACTATCGGTGCGGGCAGTCAGGGCGTCTATGAAGGCCGCACACTGAGTCGTCATGGCGATGTCGTGGTGGTGACGATCAATTACCGCCTCGGCCTGTTTGGTTTCGCCAATCTCAAGGAGGCGACCGGCGGCAGAATCCCGGCAACCGGTAACGAAGGCCTCCTCGACCAGGCCAAAGCCCTGTCCTGGGTGCAGGACAATATCGAGCTCTTTGGCGGTGACTCCGCTAACGTCACTATCCTCGGTGAATCAGCTGGCGGCATGAGCGTTGGCGCATTGCTGGCGCTGCCTGAAGCCAGAGGACTGTTTCATAAAGCCATACCGCAGTCGGGCGCCTGTCATACGGCGGCGAGCATGGACAGCGCACCGCTGGTGGGCGAGGCTATTATGAAAGTCACCGGCTACGATGCCGATGGCCTGCGTCGTGCCAGCGTAGAGGAATTGCTAAAAGCACAACGGCTTATCGAAGGCGGCCGGGTAGAGGGTTATCCGTTGTCAAAACTGGGCAGCCTGCCGTTTCGTCCGGTGATCGATGGCACTGTGTTGCCAGCATTGCCTATCGATAGGGTCCGCGCCGGTGGTGCTGCCAGCATACCGGTTATGGCCGGTAGTACCCTGGACGAATGGCGTTTGTTTGGTGCATTGGTTCCGGCGATTACTGGTTTGACGGATGAAACCATGCATAAACGGCTGGGCTATCTGATCGGCGAAGCGCATATTTCTGGGCTCATCGCTGCGTATAAAGAAGGCTTGCAGGCACGGGATATAACGCCAACCCCGCCCGAAATTTTCATGGCCATACAAACCGATCGTATTTTCCGCATTCCGGCACTGCGCCTGCTTGAGGGTCAGCGCGTCCACGAACAACGCGTTTATTCCTACATTTTTGACTGGAAGTCTCCTGCTGCCAGAGGTGCGCTGGGCGCCTGTCACGCTGTTGAGCTGGCCTATGTATTTGGCACCCACAGTAAACCCGGTGCGGAAAAATTTTATGGCAGCGGTGCCGCCGCCAATAGCCTGGCAATCGCAACGATGGATGCCTGGGTTGCCTTTGCGCGCGACGGCAATCCGGGCTGGGAAAGCTACGAGACAAACAGCAGAGCGACCCGCATGTTTGGCGAAAACTGCCGAACTGAACATGCCTGTATGGAAATCGAACGCGCCGCCTGGGATAGAGTGCCGGATGTTTATCTTGGTTCGCTTTAAGTACGATTTTTGCGGATAAAGAAACGCGGGAGTCGGAGAGCTTACCGTAGCGAGAAGAGATCCGCTGGCGCTGATTGCGAATAAGCGCCAGCGCGACGCAAAGCTGCCCGGCCTTTTGTTTACATTCACCTAAGGTTGTCTCTGCAAATCTTGCAAATAAACCAGTGCCCGTACCTCAGAGTACCTGTCAATTACCGCGCCAGCCATGGCGAAGATTAACAGGCCAACAGCGATGGCGTGGGTGGTGGGGTGGTGTGTAAAAGCAATTAACAATGCGCCCATTAAGGCAAATGCGGCGAAGGTGTAGCGTAAATTTTGATAATTGTCCGCGACTTTTTGCATGCGGGCTTTCTCGGTGGCTAGGGTTTTCTCGATGGCAGGCGGGTTATCGCCTGCCAGCGCTACCACTAGTTCCTGCCGGTTTTGCCCATCCCGGATAAGTAGAGACAGGGCGGTGCCAGCGAGCAGCAGAGCGACGACGAGCAGGGTGATTGCCAGCGCTGTTGAAAAACGGTCGCTGACTATGACCCATAGCAATGCTGCGCAAATTGCGAGCAGGGCACCGCCGCCAAGGATGCAGTACATCTCGGCGGCTTCGCCTGAAAAATAGGCGTTTATAGCCGCCTTCGCCGGTTCCTGGTTCATTACTATTGTGCCTGCGTGCTCTGCAACCAATATCCCATATGTAAGCGATGCACTGCTTACTGCGGCGTTATTTTATAAAGCGCCGTATTCAGATCAGAGGTGACGTAAATGTTGCCACTAGCCGCCACCGCCACACCCGTCTGGATATACACTGGCGGGGTATTTTCAGCAGGCGCTAGCCCGATTGCCAGATTGCGGGCAATTTCTGTAATCTGGCCATTTTTTGGGTCGATACGGATCACGCGTTGTTTGCCCACTTCCGCGAGGACGATCGTGCCGTTCGGCGCAACGTCAAAGCCTTCGGGTTTGTCGAGGTCTTTGGCGATGGTCTCAGTGTCACCATTGTCGACATCCACTTCCAGTAACAACCCGTTGAGGACATCGGTAATATAAACGGTGTCTTTTTTGGAGCCTGGTCGCATAGCTGCCATACCTGGCATATCTTCGAGAATTACTTCGCGATCGGCGCCCCGTTTGCCGGAGACGACGATCAGCGACCCAGTACCCTGTTCTGCCACGAGTGTCCTGTTCTCGCCAATAATAACGGCGTCGATCGGGTGCTTAAAGTTGTGATAGGAGGCAAGAATCTCGTGGTTATTGCGATCATAGATTTCAACCGCATTGGTAAACCAGCTGGTGGTAGCAACCTGATCGCCCTGCACGTTGATGGTCATCGGCAGTTCAAAATGATCGCGTAGCGCACGTTTCAATTCTGTGATTTCACCGCTGGCACCGTCTACGGTGCTATAGGTAAACAGGTCGGCGAGATACACAGTTTCGTCACCGAGTTCATTGCTGTATACATCCAGCCCACCGGGCACCGACAGTTCACTTTTGACGATAGTGCGCGTACCGCCGGTGCGGGTGTTGATTTTGTAGACCGCGTTGTCGTCCATATTGGTAATGAATAACTCATCTTTGGCGTTGATCGACAGATTATCAATGCCGGGGTCAACGGTCGCGACCAGGGTCTTTTCTCCGTTCTTGATATTAATGCGAACCATGCGCCCCAGCGCCGTATCGGCAACATAGAGATTGTCACGGCTGTCCAGGTTAACGGCGACGGGAATTTTGAAACCGGTGGCGAGGGTAGTGAGTTCGCCGGAATCTACGTCGATACGCACGACTTTACCCTTGAAGAGCAGGGGGCCGTAGAGGTAGCCGTCTTTATCGAAATCGAAACCGTTGAGATGACCCATATCTTCAATGACTTTACGGGGCTTTTTCTTGCCCTTGATGTCGAGTTCCCATAGCGCGTCACCCCACAGTACCTGGGTGACAAAAAGTCGGCCGTCGGGACTAAAGGCAACGGAGTTGATACCCGGTAAGTTGTCTGCGACAACGTACACTTCGCCGTCGGGGCTGCGTGCGTGAACCTTGCCCGTGAGAATGGATGTCCATACCAGGGTGCCGTCGGGACCGAATTCGAGGTCGTCTGCCATGCCCTCCGGCGGCCCGACAAATACCGTTGATTCGCCAGTATTGATATCTACTTTATGGATGGTCTGGCCCATCACACTACCGACATAGAGGTCGTCATTTTTATCGAACGTTGATCCGTGAATGCTGAGGAAGTCGGAGCCTCCTACCAGGTATTGCACCAAATAAGCATCCCGGGTGCCCTCTGTCTCAAGAAGCCCTTTGCTTTCTTTGGTATCGCCGCTACAGCCAACCAATGCAGCCGCAACGACCAGAGCTGCGATTTGGCCAAGTCTGTTTAGTCTGAGTTTGTTGAGCAGGGACTTTTTCAGAGAGCGATTAGAAAGCCACGTATTTATGTCATCAGTTTTAATTGTTTCCACGGGGATATCCTATCTACAGGTAATCGAAGTCATTCTAATGCTAGTCATGCGGCAGGTCGACCAGTTGTCGGGCCATTACCACGCGTTGTATCTGTCCGGTGCCTTCTACAATATCCATGGCTTTTACATCGCGAAAGAGCTTTTCAATAATATGGTCGCCTCGGGCACCAGCTGTGCCGAGTAATTCCATACCGAGGCTGGCAGCTTCAAACGCCACGGTGGGCGCGACGGCCTTTGACATGGATGCTTCGACGATATTGGGTAGCTGGTGGTCTGCGAGCCAGGCGGCTTTCAGGCACAACAGCCGTGCCATGCGCATTTTGCGGGTGACACGCTCAAGACGATCGCGTACACGGGGATCGTCAAGCATCTGATTATCCCGGGCAAAGGCCAGTGATTCATCAAGGGCCGAACGGCCTATGCCAACGGCCATCACCGCCACCAACGGGCGGGTCGCATTGAAGGTCGCCATGGCGCCCCTGAAGCCCGCTCGGCTTTCGTAATAGTCCTCACCGCCGAGCAGGTTCTCGCCAAGCACCCGACATTCCTCGAGGCGAAAGGAGGTGGACTCGTATGCCTTAAGGCCCATTTTTCGTTCAATATGGAAATCCTGCAACCCGGGAAAACCGTGTTCGACGATAAATGCCCGGTGGCCACCTCGACCCAGACTCGGATCGACAGTCGCCCAAACCAGAATAAAATCCGCCCTGCTTGAATTGCCGGAAAAGGATTTGTTGCCAATGAGTATCCAGTCCTTGCCATCTTTAATAGCTCTGGTCTGAATGCCAGCAACATCGGACCCCGCCACTGGCTCAGTCATGGCAAAGGCACCCCAACGCGGTTTATCCAGTTCGATAAAAGGGCTTAGATAGCGGTGTTTTTGCGCCTCGGTGCCCATGGCTATGATCGCGCTTTCGCCGAGACCGGGTCCCGGTGCGGAAACGGCCACGCCCCTGTCCCAATATGACATTTGTTCCGATACCAGCAAACTGGCAGTGGCGCGCCCAACTTTCTTTGCCGGTTTGTCTCTCAGGCCCGTTAATTTGGCGTCGTCGGGACTCTTGTTAACTTCGTTATTTTTCGCACCGCGTGGCCCTCGGTAGCGGGTTCGTCCGAAACCCATGCCCACCAGTTTCTCAAAATAGGGGTGATCGGGTGGCGTGGGGCGACCGAGACGATCCGCCTCCAGCCCCAGGGGTCGCATGTGCTCACGCCCCAGTTCGTCCATTCTCTGGATACGTTTTTGTGTTGCTGTGTCTATTGAAAACTCCATTGCTAGAACCTGTGCTTTTTTGTTTGGGTCTGGCTGCAATGCGCCAGCGCCACAGTGAAGTTGTTAGTGATCTTGCTCGCCATAAGATAGCTGTAGAATACCGGTGCAGGCGCAAACATCATTGGCCGCGGCTTCGCGAGCCAGATCCACGCCACCCGCCATAAGGCCCAGGGTACGGGCCTCGCGCATGTATTTTTCCAGAGGGAGATCCTGCATGAAGCCCTGGCCGCCAAAAATCTGCAGGGCGTTCGGCGTGACGAACATCGACGCTTCTACGATTTCAACGAAAGCGGCCGCAGCTACCGGTGTAAAGGGCAAACCAGCGTCTGCGCGCCAGGCAGCATCCTGTACCAGCAGTCTGGCACCGTCGACTGCGGTTCGCATATCGGCGATCAGAAAGGCCAGCGCCTGGTGGTGGGCGATGGGCTTGCCAAAGGCGACACGCTCCATGGCATACAGGCGAGAGGTCTCCGCTGCCACTCGACAGACGCCGAGCATGAGCGCGGATATATACAGCTGCCAGCGTGCCAGGGCCCTTGCTGCGCCGACCTGGTTATCCCACCGCACGGCGATGGGCGCGTTATCGAAGATCACCTCGGCCGCCCCCGCAGCTCGCAGTCCGCTGCCTTTCACGGGCTTGAAGGTAAAGCCCTGTTCGACCAGCGATACGCCCTCGCGATCGAGAATCACCATCAGATCGGCGTGTTGTGCGGGCACCCAGGGTTCTGTGCCCTCATAGCTATTGCCGACGCGGCGGAGGCACTGGCGACGGCGTTGGTCACCATCATCCCAGATAAGCACCGCGCGCGCCTGGGGTTTGCCGAGCAGGGGTACGATGAATTGTTGCACGGCACTGTCGCCGCCGGTTTCGGCTATGGCGTAGAGGGCTGCGCCGATACCGTCGAGGGCCAGGGCTGCGCCGGGGTCACCGACGCCTAGTTCCTCAAGAATTGCCGTTTTGGCCAGCGCTCCCAGTGCTGCGCCGCCAAGATGTTCGGGCAACTCCAGGCCGGCCAGGCCGAGCTCGGAGTAAGCTGACAGGACTTCGGCTGGCAGCGCTTTATCAGCTTCAAATTCTCGATAATTTTCTGCTAACACATCCGCGGCAAATCTCTGCACGACGTCTTGAATCATCCGGATATCTTCACCCGGTTCCATATCAAACATGGTAACGCCCCCGCGGTCCTTTAATGTTCTGTGCCGATGTGGCAAGGGTAACTTTTTAAACCCTCAACTTTATTTGCCGGCAAATTGGGGTTCTCGCCGTTCGGCAGTGGCCTTGATGCCTTCTTTGGCGTCTTCGGTTTTAAGTAACCATTCCTGTTCCTGCAGTTCCCGATCAGTTGCGGCCTGAACCTGCTCAGCGAGGCCCTGGCGTACTGTGGCACGAATAGACTGCACCGCCAGGGGCGCCGAACCAGCAATCTCCCTGGCCAGTTCCTGGGCGGCAGAAAGGACCTGATCCTGTGGCACGATTAGATCGGCCAGTCCCCATTCATAGGCTTGCTCAGCCTTGATGCGTCGGCCTGTATAGAACATGAAGTGGGCTTTTTGCTGGCCAATGAGCGCTGGTAACGTGTGGGTTAAGCCGAAGCCCGGATGGAATCCCAGCCGCGAAAAGTTGGCGCTGAAGCGGGCTTCGGGGCAAGTCACTCTGAAATCGCCCACCAGAGCGAGGCCGAGCCCACCACCAATTGCCGCACCCTGCACCGCGCAGACTACCGGTTTTTTGGCACTAAAAAGTCGTACGGCTTCGTTATAGAGGCGGCCGGAGCGGCGGCGAAAAGCGTTCTCTCCGGGTTTCGACTCATCCTCCTTGTTCATCGCGTCGTCGCCGCCGAAATTCGCGCCAGCACAGAAAGATTTGCCTTCTGCGGCGAGCACTACGGCCCGGCACGTTTCGACTTTGTCGAGGTCTTCGAACGCATCAGCTATCGAGCAAATAAGGTTGTAGTCAAAGAAGTTAAAAGGCGGTCGTTGTATGGTGACGGTGGCGACGTAGTCGTCCAGCGTGACCTGGATATCCGCGTAAGTGCCAGGGGTGGTCATGGGGAGCTCCTCAATTTGCCGAGATAGACGTTGGTAGCGTGAAACGTTAACACAGGTGGCTAATCTAGCCTGCTAAAGAAAAATAAGAAAGCAGCGTGTGACTCCAGAAGCCTTGTGTTCAGGTGTCGGTGGTCGACGCGTATGGCTTTACGCACCCAGCTAAAGCCTTGTTGGAGACTTATTGAATGGGCGCGCACCAACCCTCAGCTCAACCGCGTGCGGTAGACAGGCTAAATCCGTTTGGGTTAGCTTGTTGGACGATTACTAGGCCGGGGGGTGCCAGCGATGGAGGTCTTACCACGGCGGACAGATAAATTCGAGTTCGTCTTCATGAACGTGGAGTTCGCAACGGTTTGCAGCCGCGATCTTTCTGGCCACGTGCAGATACGTGACCCTGTCTTCTTCATCGCACCGGCTGCGAAATTCATCTCTGGAAATAGCACATATTTCACCGCGCACCATTTCTTCAAATTGTTGGTAAAGACTTGCTGTCGACATAATTCACTCCGATTAAAACGATTTAAAAAGAGCCAGGCCGCCTATAGGTGACTCTTCGTATATACCCTGCCGCGCACTATGCCCTGGTTCGTGGGTGGCACCCCCCGAGCCAAAACTTTAAAGGCAGTAGCCAGAGCCGATACGGCCAAGATTATCGCATCAGGATTATGGCGCGCTGGTCGTATCAGGGCCAGGGGGTTCTGATAAAAGTCATGTTGTCTTCGAGAACATGTAGTTCATATTTTAAATTTTCCGCCATTTTGCGAGCGACAGACATGTAGATGACTTTGTCTTCTTCGTCGACATCGCCACGAAACGCATCCCGAGTAAAAACACGTTTTTCGTTTGGCTGTAAATTTTTGAGTTCGTTGAATAAACCTGAAGTTGACATCTGCTAAGTCCTCAACGGTTATTGCAGAGGTTAGTGCACAATAGTCGCGCCATAACGACGCAGCGGGTTGTTACTAATGGTTTAAGGCTCTGGCCCCGTACTTCCTGGATGACGTATGCTGGCGTGACACCCGCCCGACGCCAATAATGCGGGATTACGGAACCCCAGCTTTCGCCAAAAAGCTAGACCACGTCAATAAGGGTGTCAAGCGGCACCCGCTAAAATTCTCGTGTCTAACCTCGGTTGCGGTGACGTGGGTTGCGGAGATAACCGCGATGCACAACTGAACGTTGAGGTGTGGCCACCGCTGATTTATTTGTTTCGGGTCTGGCGAGCAAGTAACATGATTTGCACTAGACTTGTAACGTGATGGTGTTGTCGGCTTCCGCGGATTTTAAATCAAGAGCGTCGCCAGTTGTTATCTGAGCGGTTAACGCTCGCATGATTGTCCAGCGGGCCTTCGACGTGGCGCCAGTTATTAACGGAATCTAAGAGGTAAGTGATGGGGAGCAAAACACTGTTTACCAACGCGCGATTGATAGACGGGCTGGCCGCACAGCCGACCAGTAATGTGTCTATCCTGGTGGAGGGCGAACGGATTGCACAGGTTAGTCAAGGTGCTATTGCGGTATCCGAAGACGTTAAGGTGGTCGATCTGACAGGCAAAACAGTGGTGCCCGGACTCATCGATACGCATATTCATACGGTGATGATGGACAGCGAGTGTTTTCCGTTATTTCTTGCCGCAGGTGTTACCACCGCCCGGGATGTTGGTGGTCGCCTTGACCTGGTGTTGCAAAATCGTGAAGACCTCAATAGCGGTAAAAAACTTGGGCCGCGACTCTTTGTTTGCGGGCCGTTGCTCGATGGCCCGGGAGCCAGCTTCGAGAGCCCCGGTTTCACAATCATGCTGGATCGCGTGCAAAGTGTGGCGGCGGTGCCCGGCAAGATTGGTGACTTGTTGGCGGCGGGTGTGGACGGCATCAAATGCTATTTCACGATGACGGCGGATATCGTTCGCGCGGTTATTGAATACGTTGATAAGCGTGTGCCGGTCACCGGACATTTGGGGTACTGCTCGTCCATGGATGCTATTGAGGCGGGTATCGATGGGCTGGAGCACGTGTGGATTTCGCCCTACAACGATATTTGTGCACTTAACATGCGGTTTGGCAGCGACGCGTCAATGATGGATCCATCCTTCTGGAGTACCACCATGGCGGGTTGGGAAGAAGCCGACCTACAGGGTGACAGGGCGCGCAAATGGATTGATGCCATGGTTGAAAAACAGGTGCATATGGGTACCACGTTAGATCTCCTGTGGACCGCGAAAGCAGGACTGGAGGGTGCGCTAAAAGATCAGGATCGCAAACTTATCCCACCGGCAGCGCTGAAAAGACAAAGTCAGATGAAAAAACGCCTTGGCAACCGTCCGGATTGGGATATACATCCGGGCTTTTTCGAGACCGGCGCCGGGAGTCTGGCGCTGGAAAAACATCAGCAGGTCACGCGGATGCTCCACGAAGCCGGTGGTCGTGTGGTGGGCGGTACGGACTGTGGGGCATTGGCATATCCGCCACCGGGTTTCGCTTTGCTGAGAGAGATCGAATTACTCGCCGAAGCTATTGGTAATATGGATGCGATTCGCGCCGTGACATCGGTGGCGGCTAATTATTTGCGCGCGGACCGGGACATCGGTGCGGTGGCTCCGGGGCGCTACGCGGATTTCCTGGTACTTGCCGGCGATCCGCTCAACAATGTCAGGGAACTGCGTACGCTGGAGACAACTTATCGGGGCGGCATTGCCTATGATCCGAAAGCACTGATCGCCGCCGCGCCACAGCACCAGCCTGAGGGTTTATAAGCGTGGGTTTATTGCCGAGCGGCAGATCGTCTAGCGGGTCGATGGTTTGATCGCCATGGGTATCGGTTGGGCTGACTTTGGTTGGGCTGGCTTTAGGCTAAGCTAACTTCGGTCGGGCTAATTTCAGCTGGGCTTATCCCCGCGGTGCTAACCAAAAGCAGAATAGATTTTTTCAAAAATGGCAGGAATACATTATGAGTGCAGGAACTAGATTACCGGGTACGCCAGAACCGATGCATCGCTGGAAGGGCTCAGGCGGTGTGACTATTGCCGCGGATTCCTGGGGCGATCCCAAGGGGCCACTGGTGCTGCTCCAGCATGGCGGGGGGCAGACCCGGCACGCCTGGAAGGGCACAGGAGAATCGTTGGGCGCAGCGGGGTATCACGCTGTGGCATTTGATGCCCGTGGTCACGGTGACTCTGACTGGTCCCCAGATGGCGTGTATGGCATGGATGTGATGGTGGAGGATTTGAAATGTGTTATCGCCACTCTGGGTGGTAAACGACCTGTGCTGGTCGGCGCCTCGATGGGGGGTGGCACCAGCCTGGTCGCTACTGGTGAGGATCATGTTGACGCGACCGCGCTGGTACTGGTGGATATCGCACCGAAAGTCGAGCCCGAGGGCGTGGATAAAATCCAGGCTTTTATGAGCCAGAAGCCGGAAGGATTCAGTTCGCTAGAGGAGGTTGCTCAGGCTATAGGCAGTTATCAGCCCCACCGAGAGGCACCCAAAAATCTGGACGGGCTGGCTAAAAATGTCCGATTGACGCCTGACGGTAAATACCGTTGGCATTGGGATCCGAATTTCCGCGCCATGCGGCGGGATATACCGAAGCGACAGGAGCGCCTGGAAGCCTGTTCGCGGAATTTAACTTTGCCGACGTTGCTGGTGCGGGGCGGTTTGTCTGACGTGTTGAGTGAGGAGGGCGCGCAGGGCTTCCTGGCGCTGTGTCCCCAAAGCGAATATGTCAACGTCACCGGTGCGGGACACATGGTGGCAGGGGATCGTAACGATATTTTTGCCAATGCGGTGATTGATTTTCTGGCGCGAACGGTACCGCTGAAGGGCGAACCGGTACACATGCCACACCAGCCGCAGCCTCATCACGAGGGGCCACCGGGGGATGTTAACGATATCCCTTGATGGCTCGATATCCGTAAGTGGATATAACTTAGCGAGGGTGGATGGGATCGCGAAGACTGGGTACAAGTGAAAGCGCGTTAGGCTCAAAAAAAGGACGGCAAGGCCGTCCTTTTTTAATTCCCAACATTGTTGATTCTTTAACGCGTTGCTGGGTTGGCCCAACACGCGAACACCAGCTGGGCTGGCAAGCGACGTTGAGCCGTATCGACGATGTGCTGTATCAACGTAGTTTGGGAAGTACCTGCTCAGTAAATAGCGTAAAAGAGCCATGGCTGAGTGGCGCACACAGTAAATAGTTGAGATGCATGTCTTCCTGCAACTCCTGTATCTGGTCGACCAGCTGCTCCGGTGTGCCGTGCAGGATGATATCGTCGACGTACTGATCTACCGGATTTTTACCCGCATGAATTGTTGGGCTGTTGCCACCGCCCAGTTCCACATTCGTAACGGGTGTTTCGTAAGCCCCTATGGTCCATTCGGCGCCCCGGCGGGCAATGTCTGCGGCTTCTGTCGCCGTTTTGCCAACAGCGATTAGTCTTGCCATCGGGATATCCCGGCCGGCGATAGAGTGTCCGTTGGCGAGGAGCACATCACGGTAGGTTTGCCATTTTTGAGCAATGGCCGCGTGCGGTGAGTGCGGATCCATCAAGATGGAATGCCCTTGCTGGGCAGCCCACTCAATGGCCGGTGGGGACGAAGCGGCAACCCAGACTGGCGGATGAGGTGTCTGCAGCGGTTTTGGCAATACCTCAACGTCGTTGAATTGCCAGTGCTCACCGGCCCAGTTTAATTTATCCTGCGTCCAGGCCTGTAATACAATGGCCACGGCTTCTCTAAAGCGCCCCTGGCTCTCTGCCAGCGGTATTCCAAACGTATTGAACTCGGTGCTTTCGAAACCCCGGCCAACGCCCCAGTTGACCCGGCCATTGGTGAGCACGTCAAGCAAGGCAATTTCTTCAGCGAGGCGCAATGGATGGTAAAAGGGCGCCAGTGAGACAGCCGTACCAATACGGAGATTTTTGGTCTGATGGGCGACGTGCAGCGCCATCATATGAATCGAAGGGCAGACACTGTAATCCGTGAAGTGGTGTTCAGCCAGCCAAACGCCGTCGTAACCACTCTGAT
>JBFJZC010000032.1:0-15485 GCA_041622295.1 Porticoccaceae bacterium | reverse complement strand
GGTTTTGGCCGACAAAAGGGTCACACCGAGCTCTACCGTGGTGCGGAATACGTGGTTGATTTTCTGCCGAAGGTTAAACTCGAAATCGCGGTGGTTGACGATATGGTTGACGCAGTTGTTGAAGCTGTCACTAAAACTGCCAGCACCGGCAAGATTGGCGACGGCAAAATATTTATTTCTTCTCTTGAGGAGGTGATTCGCATCCGTACCGGAGAAACAGGTCAGGAGGCGGTCTAGTCCGGTTCTGTGGTGATAATAAACACCGGGTCTTGTTGTCCTCGGCCGTTATGCAGTTACGCCGGGACGATCTTCTTCGCTTCGCTTGATCCTTATTTAATACCCGCTTAAGTCTGCAGCGGGTCGGCATTTCTTCCTTATTGAGGCCCCGTCCAGGCATTAGCCGGAGTTGTCTGGCTTGCGCGAGGCTCGGGGATGCGCACCGTCATAGATCCTGGCGAGGTGTTGAAAATCCAGATGAGTGTAAATTTGCGTGGTCGAAAGGTTTGCGTGGCCGAGTAATTCCTGAACCGCACGCAGGTCGCCGCTGGATTCCAGTAAATGACTGGCGAAAGAGTGGCGTAGCATGTGGGGGTGCACCCGATAATCGAGGCCTTGCGCAAGACTCAATTGAGCCAGTCTTTGCTGAATAGCGCGATGGCTAATTCTGCCACCGCGTAAGCTCAAAAATAGCGCCGGTTCTTCTTTTTTGCGGGCATGCTGGGATCGCACCGATAACCAGGCCCGAAGTTGGCCCAGCGCCTGGGCTCCTACCGGCACGGTTCGGGTCTTATTACCTTTGCCGGTCACTGTCACAGTGGCGTCGGCAAAGTCGACATGATCATTATTCAGGTTGGCCAGTTCTGCAAGCCGTAGACCTGATGAGTACAGCAGTTCAATCATGGCGCGATCCCGTTGCGCTAGCCAGTCGCTGCCCGGTACGGCCATGAACTGCGCGGTTTGATCGACATCCATTACCTTGGGTAGCAGCCGCGACTTTTTAGGGGCATTGATACCGTCCGTCGGGTCGCGAGTTACCCATTCCCTGCGTAGGGCAAAACGGTAAAAAGTTCGCAGGGATGACAGCCAACGTTGCAGACTTGCACCGCCCAGCCCGTTGCGGTGTAACTCGGCCAGGCACTGGCGGATATGGAGGCTGTCGATGTCACTGAGTGATAGCAGATCTCTGCCCGCTGTCCAGTTGGCCAATTTGCCAAGATCGCGTAAATAGTTAGTAACGGTGTGGGGAGAAAGTGCGCGCTCATACATCAGGTGACGTTTAAATTCGTCGAGTTCCTGCGCGTTGGGAGCGGTTGGGCTTACCGCTATATTATTCGTCAACTCATCAGTCGCGGCGCGACGCGGTTGAGTATCTCGGCGATATAGCTTAGAAACAGCGTCCCCATGCTGCTGCGGTAGCAGTTAGGGTCCTTGTTGCCAATGGCTAATATGCCGAATACGTTGCCGTGGCACAGCGGTACGGCGGCAACGGAACCTATTTTTACGGCGTCTTCGCCAAACAGAAAATCGAGCTCGTCGTTTCTTAGCACCCCACAGATTGCACGATTGGTGCGCAACAGGGTGCCAACGGCATTATTAGCCTCTTCCAGGCCAACTACTTTGGCGTGGCTGACCGGTATTTTGCCGCTTTCTCCCAGCAGGATAAGATTATAAAACTCCACCTTGAAGTCGGCGCCGAGGCTTTCATATAGCGTGGCGACTACCCCGTCAAGATTCTGCGCCTCAAGAATATTCAGTACCAGACGTTTGGTCTTTTCAAATAACTTGTCGTTAGCGCGCGCCGACTCAAGCAAATTATTGAGCCGGTGTCGCATCTCCATATTGCGGTCGCGCAGTACGCTGATTTGACGCTCTATTAACGACACGGCCTTGCCACTCTCGTGGGGCAGCTCAAGATTTTCTATAAGTTGTGGGTGGTGACTAAAAAAGTCGGGGTTGGCCGTCAGGAAATCATTGATCTGCGTCGCTGTGAGCGTGGCGCCAGATCGTTTACCGGATTTTTCCTCTGTGCTCATAATTTTATACGCCCCTGAAATACTGTTGTTGCGGACCCCGTCATGGTGACC
This sequence comes from Porticoccaceae bacterium, assembly GCA_041622295.1. GTDB lineage: Bacteria > Pseudomonadota > Gammaproteobacteria > Pseudomonadales > Porticoccaceae > HB2-32-21. The sequence continues at coordinate 13,401 of JBFJZC010000032.1, read as the reverse complement.
GGCTGGCCTTCTCCAGTCCACGATATATCAAGGTTACCGCCGACTAAGTTTACAGTTACCGGCGATTCTAGCAGGTCTTGTTGTATGCCTGCCACAACGGCTGCGCAGGCGCCGCTGCCGCAGGCCTGTGTTTCGCCAGCACCGCGTTCGTAAACGCGCAGTTTGATTTGCTGGCGTGACGTGATTTCCATGAAACCCGCGTTAACTCTTTCGGGAAAGCGAGCATGAGTTTCTATTTTCGGCCCCAGTACGGCCACAGGTGCGGCTGCTACACTATCGACCTGCAGTACGGCGTGGGGGTTACCAATAGATAATGCCGCTATCATATAAGTGTCCCCGTCGATTTCTAGAGGGTAAAGCTGTGCGCGTTTTTCGGCGGTAAAAGGGATATCCCTCGGTTCGAACATCGGAGCCCCCATAGACACACTGATGCGCTGGGAGTCGGTAAATCGCAGCTCCAGTACCCCGGCACTGGTTTGTACCCGGATGTGTTTTTTCCCGGTAAGTTTTTGATCCCAGACAAACTTGGCAAAGCAGCGTGCACCGTTGCCGCATTGAGCCACCTCACTACCGTCAGCATTAAAAATGCGGTATTGAAAGTCAACATTGGGTGTGGGTGGGGGTTCGATAAGTAAAATCTGGTCGCAACCGATGCCACGATGCCGGTCTGCAAGCCGGCGGGCCAGCGTAGCCGTCATGTCGATTTGCTGAGACACCGCGTCGATAACGACAAAGTCGTTGCCGAGCCCGTGCATTTTAGTGAACCGTATAAACATTTATAGTGTTTCCGGCAGCGTGTGCTCCCCCAGCATCAAACTGTCCAGGGTTTCCCTTTCGCGGACAACATGACTCGTCGCCTGATCTACCATGATTTCTACAGCGCGTGGCCGCGAATTATAGTTGGAGCTCATGGCGAAACCATAGGCACCCGCTGAATGGATACACAGTAGATCACCCGGTGTGATGGCGAGTTGGCGTTCTTTACCGAGGAAATCCCCGGTTTCACACACCGGGCCAACGATATCATAGCGTTCAGTTGACCGACCTGGCTGAGCGTGAACCGCTTCGATATTGAGCCAGGCCTGGTATAGGGCCGGTCTGATCATGTCGTTCATGGCCGCATCGACAACAGCAAATTTCTTGGCGCCGTTGTCCTTGATATATTCCACGCGAGTTAACAGGACGCCGGCGTTAGCGGTAATCGAGCGACCTGGCTCCAGAATGAGCGTCAAATCGCGCTCGGCCAATCTGTTTAGCACGGCCCCCACGTAATCTGCTATGGATGGCGGTTTTTCGTCCCTGTAGCAGACGCCCAAACCACCCCCGAGATCGAGGTGTCGAATTGTAATGCCCGCAGAAGCCAGTCTATCCACCAGATCCAGTGTGCGATCAAGCGCGTCAATGAACGGTGCTATCTCGGTCAGTTGCGAGCCGATGTGGCAATCAACACCGACAATTTCAATGTGGCTGAACTGGGCTGCCCGTTGGTAAATGGCCAGCGCCGCGTCGATGTCTACGCCGAACTTGTTTTGCTTCAGGCCGGTGGAGATGTAAGGATGAGTCAGTGCATCGACATCGGGGTTGATGCGCAATGATATTGCGGCGGTCATATCCAGTCGAGCAGCAATGCTCTGGATTCGTTCTAGCTCGCTTTCCGATTCGACATTGAAACAGTGAACGCCAGCATCGAGCGCATACTCGATTTCATCGGCGCGTTTCCCAACACCAGAAAAAACCGTTTTATCGGCACGGCCACCAGCGGCGAGCACCCTTTTCAATTCACCTGCAGAAACGATGTCAAAACCGGCACCGAGCCTGGCGAGAATGTTTAGTATCGCGAGGTTCGAGTTTGCTTTGACCGCGTAACAAATCAGGTGCTTCCTACTGGCCAGGGCATCCTGATAAGCAAGAAAGTGTTCGGACAGGGCTTTTTTGGAGTATATATAGGCGGGTGTGCCGAAGCGGGAGGCGATTTCCTCAAGTGGCACATCTTCCGCAAACAGATGGTTGTTGCGGTAGCTAAACTGGTTCATCGCGTTATTTTTCTTCGGGTGGCTTTTCCGCTGGCTCCGCGGGTTGTTGTTGCACGGGCGGTTCAGGAATATACAGCGGGCCTTTATTGCCACAGGCGCTCAACCCGGTCAGGGCCGAAAGTACACACAGCGCCATGATTGCGCGCCAAATAATGTTCGAGTAGTTCATGGTTATAAAAGGCCCTTTTGCGAGGCAGGCAGTATACCGGTTGAGGACTGATAGACTCAATTGGGATTCAGCTTTCGATGATCTGAGCACGCTTGCGAGGACCTTTTTTATAGACGATGGGATGTCCGGCTTAAATTTGCTGATGTTTTCTAGCCCGCGCAACCGCCATTCTCACCTGTTCCGGCGCAGTGCCGCCAAGGTGGTTTCTGGCCCTCACAGAGCCTTCCAGAGTCAGTATATCGAATACATCCGCGGCAATTGCTGCGCAGAACGTCTGGAGTTCCGCGAGCGATAGTTGGGACAAATCTTTTTGTTGAGTGATAGCAAACGCCACTGCCTTGCCCACTACTTCATGCGCATCTCTGAACGGTATGCCCTGATTGACCAGATAATCGGCCAGATCCGTTGCCGTCGAAAATCCGCGCAGCGCCGCCTCGCGCATGTTATCGGCCTTGACGTCGATGGCTGGAACCATATCGGCAAAGGCTCTCAGGCAATCGCGCACCGTATCAACGGCGTCAAAAAGTGGTTCTTTGTCTTCCTGATTATCCTTGTTATAGGCCAGAGGTTGGGCTTTCATCAAGGTAAGCAGGCCAATTAAATGGCCATGAACGCGGCCGGTTTTGCCGCGCACCAGCTCGGGAACATCGGGATTTTTTTTCTGCGGCATGATTGACGAGCCGGTGCAGAAACGGTCGGGGAGGTCTATGAAGGAGAACTGTGTCGAGGCCCACAGGATCAGCTCCTCTGACGCCCGAGATAAATGTGTCATTAGCATGCTGGCGAAGGCGCAGAATTCTATCGCGAAATCACGGTCGCTAACGGAATCCAGGGAGTTGGCAGTGGGGCGATCAAAGCCTAATAAGCGGGCGGTCAAGTCGCGGTCAATAGGAAAAGTGGTGCCAGCGAGCGCCGCCGCGCCGAGGGGCGACTGGTTTAAGCGTTTGTTGCAGTCCTGCAGACGGCTTTTGTCTCTTTCCAGCATTTCGTACCAGGCCATCATGTGGTGGCCAAAGGTCACTGGCTGGGCGGTTTGCAGATGGGTAAAGCCGGGCATAATAGTAGCCGCTTCGCGCTCTGCCAGGTCAAGTAAACCCATTTGCAGGCGCAGCAGCTCCGCGTGAATCACGACTATTTCATCGCGTAACCACAGGCGGATGTCGGTGGCGACCTGGTCGTTCCGTGACCGCCCCGTGTGGAGTTTTTTACCGGCCTCGCCAATTTTTTCGGTGAGAGCAGCTTCGATATTCATATGTACATCTTCGAGCGCTAGTGACCAGTTGAATTGGCCGCTCTCGATTTCAGCTAGAATATCGGCGAGGCCGGACTGGATTTGTTGATGTTCGCGCTCATCAAGCAGACCGGTCTGGTAGAGCATCTGGGCATGAGCGAGGGAGCCACGGATATCCTGCTTGTACAATCGGTGATCAAAGCCCACGGAAGCTGTGAAGCGCGCTACAAATTCGTCAGTTGCCTCACTAAATCGGCCCCCCCAGGCCTTGTTTGCGGGTTTCTTTCCGCTCATGATCACCTCGTTGTTAAGGAATGTTGGTGTGGCGTATAAAGTTGCTTGCGCGTATTGTCCGGGCAATTATAACGAATTAGCTGGCCAATACGGCGCAGGGAATCAAGGTAAGAGGATTTTTGTTGTGGATTGGAGAGCCTGGCTGTTACCGCCAACTCGACCTGCTGCACAGGACGAAGAAGATTATTTTTTGCCTGATTTGTGTCAGGGAGAAGGTCTGCTGGCAGTGATTGTGATTACCCTCTTACTGTCTTTTCTGATTGCGGTGGTGAGCAGTGGGTTATACGACTTCAACTGGTTGCTGCTGGGGCAGGTCGCTTTACTGGCTTTGTGGATTGCATTGGCCAGCGCATTTTTGCTGTGTCTGGTCAGACGGTTTCTGTCGAGTTTACAGCCAGTGCGCAGTGGACTGCTGTGTTACCTGTTGATATTGACGGTGGCCGTCGTGTCCGCATTTGCCGCTGAGCAGGCTTTGGCTTTTGGTCTGCTCGGTAGAAGTTTTTCCTGGCTGGGGGTTGCTCAAACCGTTCTTGTGGCGGCAATACCGGCAGGCATTTTACTGCGCTATCTTTTCATGCAACAGCAGTTGCGCGTCCAGCAGCGGGCTGAACTGGAGGCTCGTATTCAGGCTCTACAGGCGCGGATCAGGCCACATTTTTTGTTCAACAGCATGAATATGATTGCCAGTTTGATTGGCTCTGATCCTGAAAAAGCAGAACGTGTGGTCGAGGATCTGTCCATGCTGTTTCGCCGTGCGCTCACCGGTTCACAAACGTTAGTGCCGCTGCGTGAGGAGCTGGCTCTGTGTCGCAGTTACCTGGCGCTTGAAAAAATGCGCCTGGGTGATCGTCTGGACGTAGAATGGCAAATCAGCGATTATGGTGCTGGCGTGCAAATTCCGTGTTTGTCATTGCAGCCGGTGCTGGAGAACGCGGTCTATCATGGTATCCAGCTGATACAGGATGGCGGCAAAATAGAGATCAAGGTAAAGCGGGTCAAGGACAGGATTAGCATTGTCGTCCGTAACCCGCTCAATCCCCGGATCCAGCATAATAAGGGCAGCAAAATGGCGATCAACAACGTGCAGCACCGACTGAAGGCCCATTTTGGACCCAGTGCCGAGGTGCGATCGGAAGTGATGGATAACTCTTACACGACTCATATTAATTACCCGTTGAACTGGTAGGTAGATATGAATGTTTTGATTGTTGATGACGAACCACTGGCGCGAGAGCGCCTGGCGCGGATGATATTAATGCAGGGCGGCATGCGAATTGTTGGCCAGGCCGGTAATGGTCAGGAGGCTATTCGGCTGGCGGAGCAGCACCATCCCGATGTTGTTTTTATGGATGTTCGCATGCCTGGTATGGATGGTTTGGCGGCCGCTCAGCATCTGGCCGAACTGGACCCACCACCCGCGGTCGTGTTTTGTACGGCGTATGGCGATTATGCGGTTGAAGCATTTTCTTCTCAGGCGACCGGGTACCTCCTCAAGCCTGTTAAGCAGATCGACCTGGAGCGGGCATTGCATCGCTCGCGACGGGTAAATAAGGCGCAACTGACGGAGTTACAGCAAACACCGGGCATGTCCTTTGGCGGGCGCAGCCATATTGCTGCGAAAACGCGTCGTGGGGTTGACCTTATCGCGGTGGCTGAGGTGCGCCTGTTTCAGGCGGATCACAAATATGTGACGGCGTATTACGGCGATGGGGAAGCGCTGCTGGACGAAACCCTTAAGGAGCTGGAAAAAGAGTTTGAGGGTCGCTTTGTGCGAGTGCATCGCAATGCGCTGGTTTCGATTAATCATATAGACGGTTTGGTCAAGGACTCCGACGGCCAGTATTTTGTTCGCCTTCGGGGCCAGGATATCAAGCCCCAGATAAGCCGACGTCATGCTGCCAGCTTGCGCAAGCTGGTCGATCAAATCTGACTTGGTCCCCGTTGATCTGTTACCATTAAAACGGTTTTAAGAGCGTTATTTCAGCGACATTTACAATCGCGTTTAAACTTCAGCTGTCCGTGTCCGTGTCCGTGCCGCCGCCGACTATCGACGAACCAGGTTAACCTGCACCATGACTTCCTCCTTGACGCGCAACACTTTGCGTATAGCCAGCCGTAATAGCCCACTGGCCATGTGGCAGGCACATTATGTGAAACGTGCACTGGAACAGGTCTGGTCAGAACTGGATGTTGTGATCATTGGATTTACTACGCAGGGCGATCGCATACTTGATACGGCATTATCAAAAATTGGCGGCAAAGGCTTGTTCGTCAAGGAGCTGGAGGTAGCGCTAATGGAGCACAGAGCCGATATCGCCGTGCATTCCATGAAAGACGTGCCAATGGATCTACCCCCGGGACTTGAGCTGGCGACAATTTGCGAACGGGAAGATGCCCGTGATGCTCTGGTGAGCGAGCAATATGGCGAACTTGATGCCCTGCCGGCGGGCACCCGCGTTGGTACCTCAAGTCTGCGGCGCCAGTGTCAATTGCGCTCCCGTTATCCCGACCTGGAGATTGGCGATTTGCGCGGTAATGTTAATACCAGACTGGCGAAACTGGATCGCGGCGAGTACGGCGCTATTATTCTTGCTACCGCAGGTCTACTTAGACTCGACATGGCGGCGCGGATCAGACAGAGAATTCCTGTGGAAGTTTCGTTGCCAGCAGCCGGTCAGGGCGCCGTCGGTATTGAGTGTCGTGCTGACGATGACGCCACAAAAGCGTTAATTAGAACCCTGCATCATCGCCAGACAGCGCTTTGTATCGATGCGGAGCGGGCGGTTAATCGGCGATTACAGGGTGGTTGTCAGGTGCCCATTGCCTGTTATGGCGAAATCCGAGTTAACGAAAGCCGCGTCGGTCAGGCAGGGGATGGACAGGCTGGTGGCGCACAGCTTTATCTGCGCGCACTGGTCGGTTCGGTTGACGGTAAAATAATTTTGTCTGAGGAAGCCTGGGGAGATCCGGAACGGGGTGAAACGATCGGCATTGAACTGGCTGATCGCCTGTTCGACAAGGGTGCCGGTAAAGTGCTTGCCGCCGTATCGTAAGTCCCGGTTATCAGAACCCCACTGCGGATATGAGTAAGACCATTAGTCGGGATGTTGTTATTTTGCGGGCGCCGCGGACCGACGATCCGCTGGTGCGGGCGGTATCGGCGCTGGGTTACCGGGTCTATCAATGGCCGGTACAGAAAATTACTCCGATTAGCGCTGATGATCCTCATATTGCAAAGCAAATAGACTCTATAGTCAGTTACGACACGTTCATTTTTGTGAGCGGATATGCCGCCGCCCAGGCTTTAAAATGGCTTGATCGTGCCAGCCCGACGTTCCATCTAGGCGGCGATTGTTTTGCCGTTGGCCCGACGTCGGCTGCTCTGCTTGAGCAGCGCAGTATCCCTGTGTTGTACCCGCCTCAGCGCTGGACGACAGAGGGTTTATTGGCGCTGCCCGCCCTGTGTCAGGTGACCGGAAAAAAAATTCTTATATTCCGCGGCCGCGGAGGGCTTTCGCGGCTGGGCGATGTGCTTGTCGAGCGAGGTGCCTCCGTCGAGTATTGTGAGCTGTATGATCGGGCAGTCGATTATCAGTTTAGGAAAGAGATCGTCGCCATGCTGCACAATAGCAGCGAAACGGTATTGATAGCACATGCCGGTGGGGTGATGGACGATCTCCTCGCCGTGTCAGGCTCGGAGAATGCTAGTTTAGTGCAGAATATCCCGATTATTGTCCCCGGTGAGCGATTGCGAGCTTATGCCCGTCAGGCAGGCTTTCGACGGGTAATCACCGCGACCAGCGCAGTGGCTGCGGATATGGAGAGCGCTCTGATAGGCTGGTACACTCCAAAGCAGTGAAACGAGGGTAACTTCACGTCGCTGATCTTGATGTCGCATCAGTAACAATTCGAATTTAATAATCGGGATGGTTTTGTGAATAAAGACGCCGAGAAAAATACAACATTAGAGCAAAACAAAAGCAGTGAGCACAGCGGCGAGCAACCTGTTGCTGAATCCACCGCACAACCAATTAGCACGCAAGGTGTCGGTAAGGGTTGGCGCTGGTTGGCGCTGATACTAATTCTGGTGTTGCTGGTATTGAGTAGTGCTGCATCGTGGTTTGGTTTTCAGTTACAACAGGAAGCAAGTCACACCAGCGCAGCCAGTCGACAACAGGCGGCTCTCATTGCCTCGATAGATCAACAGCTGGGAGAGGAAAAGGACGCGAGAGCCAGGATAGAAAAGCAATTCGCAGAAAAACAGGCCGCCCTGGAAGGTACGATGAGCGCACAGGCCGAAACCATTGCTGAACTGACTACGCTGGATCGGGATCAGTGGGTTGTAGCTGAGCTTGAATACCTGGTTCGTCTGGCCAACCAGCGCCTGCTCACTGAGCGTCGACCCGAAGGTGCAAAAGCGATTCTTGAAACGGCGGATACATTGCTTGGCTCTGTGGACGATCCAAAAACCCTTGTGGTGCGAGAAGTGTTAGCGAAGGATATCGCTGCGCTGCGCCTGGTTGAGGTGGTTGATCGCGAGGGTATTTACACTCGACTGGGTGCTCTGGCGCCAGGGCTGCTGACACTAACGGCGTTACCGCCAGCGGGCCTTACCCAACAGATAGAAGCTGAAAATACAAGTGATTCCGGTGGTACGCCGCTTAATGCCGGTGCAGGTATCAAGCAGAGCTCGCCACCATCGATGGTCTGGTACGAGCGTTTGTGGCTTAACGCAAAGGCTGCGCTGTCGCGCTTCGCCCGCGATCATTTTCATGTCCGGTATCGCGATGTGCCGCTAGAACCGCTGGTGTCCACCGAGCAGGAGCAGTGGTTGCGCCACGATATGGCGATCAGCGTGGCCAATGCGCAACAGGCCTTGCTGCGCGAAGAGCAACAAATTTACGATGCCAGCCTGGCCTCCATTAAACGGCGCTTGCAGGATTATTTCGTTGGTGCTGATAGCGCCCAGAAGCTGATGGAAGAGGTGCAGGTATTACAGGGACTCAGCATTGAGCAAGAGTTGCCCGATATTTCCGCATCGATTAACGCTATTAAACAGTTGCAGTCTGGCGCATCTGTTCGCGGCGAGGCGCGGCCATGAAAAAAATCATATTCCTCATCATTTTGGTGATTGTTGCTGGGGGAGTCTTGTTGTGGTTGCTGGAAGAGCACCAGGGTACGGTGTTGATTTCCACTGAGCATTACGTTGTCCAGTTCAGCCTGTGGATGGCCTTGATCGGCGCGCTGGCACTGATTTTACTGCTGCGCCTTTGTTACGGTCTTTTGCGCGCGCTTGTGGCGCCCGGCTGGCACCTACTATCAAGTCGGCAGCAACGGCGTGACAGGCGCCTGCGTGCGCAAAATAACAGGGGTTTATTGGCCTTTGCTGAGGGTCGCTGGGACAGCGCCAAAAGAGATTTACTGAAGACCGCGGATAGACTGGATCCGCCCACCGCTGCGATCAGCTATCTTGCCGCCGCCAATGCAGCTGCTGAGAAAGGGGGAATTGACGAGGCCTTAGCGACACTAGAAAAAGCAGAAGAGGTATCGCCAGAAAATGCCCTGGCTATCGGATTGACGCGGGCGCGGTTGTGTATGGAGGGCGGGCGTCCTGAGCAGGCCCTCGTGCAGTTGCAGGGTCTACAGGTGAAGTATGCCCATCAACCCCAGGTATTGTCGCTATTGGCGCAATCCTACCAGGCGGTTGGTAACTGGGATCAACTTGAGAAGTTGTTGCCCGATTTACAGCGCAGGAAAGTGCTGGATAAGGACGCCGTTTTCGAATTGCAGGTGCTCGTTCGAGCATCGCAACTGCGGCGCTTAATCAAGAGTAAGGTTTCGAATGCCGAAAAGGTGGAGCTGTTGCGGCAGTTGTGGTCGCGCACGCCGAAATCGGTGAGGATGGTTCCCGAAGTCCTCGGACAGTACGTGAGGGCGTTGCAAAAAGTCGGTGAACTGGATGCGGCGGAAGCCGTCTTGCGCAGAGCCATCAGTAAAAACTGGCACGATGGTCTGGCATTGCAATATGGTCAACTCACGGGTGGCGATCCAATGCGTCAGTTGGTGGCCGCTGAGCGCTGGTTACGTGATCGGACGGATAATGCCGACTTATTGTTGACGCTGGGTCGGCTTTGCAAGCGTAATAAACTATGGGGCAAGGGCCGAGATTATTTAGAGGCTTCACTAAACCTGAAAAACCGGCCCGAGACCTGTGCCGAGCTCGCTATTGTGATGGCCAAGCTCGGCGAAGAACAAAAAAGCCAGCAGTTCTTTGAGCGAGGCTTGTTGGAGAGTGTGGGGCTTAAGGAAGGTCTGTTGTCGCGCCCCGCCAAAAAAGTCAGAACCTAAGCGGCAACCCCGCCTGCTTGTCGTGCACATCGATTCAATTTGATTCGAGAAGCGGTGCCCGTCTGGAGATATAGTCGAATGGTTACCGATCCCCATGTGGGGTTGAGCCAGTGTGAGTATATGGTTTCCCGAACAGCAAGAGACCCCAACGCGCGTTGGGGTTTTTGGCATTGTTTTGGCATTATCGAGGGCAGAGTTACAGCGTAGGTCCTGCCGCAACTATGTTTGCCGATACGTCAAATTTAGTGAAGTTCTCAATGAACAGCCCCGCCAGTTTTTTAGCCTGCTCGTCATAGGCTGTCGCATCACTCCATGAGGTTCTCGGGTTGAGGTAATGGCTGTCTACCCCGGGCACCGTTAAGGGGATATCGAGATTCAATACAGGTAACCTCTCCGTCTTTATATCTTCAAGCGCCCCACTTTGTATGGCAGCGACAATCGCGCGGGTAACGGGAATAGGGAATCGTTTGCCAGTGCCATTACCACCAGATCCGCCTGTCCAGCCGGTATTGACCAGGTAGACGCGGCTGTTGAAATCAGCGATACGTTTCATCAGTAGCTCCGCGTATACACCGGCGGGTCGCGGCATAAACGGCGCGCCAAAGCAGGTTGAAAACGTCGGATTAATGCCAGCTTCGGCACCTAACTCAGTTGAGCCGACCCGAGCGGTGTATCCGCTCAGGAAGTGATAGGCGGCAGCTTCTTTCGACAGGATGGAGACGGGAGGCAATACACCAGTTACATCACAGGTTAAAAAGAGGATGTTTTTCGGTTCGCCCGCCCGATTCTCCGTTGAGCGCATGACGATCAGATCCAGCGGATAGCTGCAACGGCCGTTCTCGGTTAAAGACGTATCGGCATAATCAGCGCAACGGTTTTCATCAAGCGCTACATTTTCGATGATGGCGCCGAAGCGGATAGCGTCCCATATAACAGGTTCATTCTCGCGGCTCAGATCAATCGTTTTGGCGTAGCAGCCCCCTTCCAGGTTAAACACGGCGCCTTTCGCCCAACCGTGCTCATCATCGCCGATCAGGTAGCGGTTGGGGTCGGCAGAAAGGGTTGTTTTGCCGGTTCCAGAGAGACCGAAAAACAGGGCGACATCACCGTCCTCGCCAACATTCGCTGCGCAGTGCATCGGCATTACGTCCTTCTCTGGAAGCAGGAAGTTTTGCACCGAGAACATGCCTTTTTTCATTTCTCCGGCGTATTTCATGCCGGCGAGTAATACCTGACGCTTGGCAAAGTTGATGATTACCGCGCCACTGCTGTTGGTGCCGTCACGCTCTGGGTCGCAGGCGAAGTTAGCGGCGTGTTGTATTTGCCACTCCGCTTTGGCGGAAGGATTGTACTTGGTGGTGCGAATAAACATGTTGTGGGCGAACAGGTTATGCCACGCGGTTTCGGTAGAGACTTTGACGGGGATGTAGTGTTCGCTGTCCTGACCGATATGCAAATGTGATACGAACCGATCGTTATCGGCGAGATAAGCCTTAACGCGCGTCCATAAGGCATCGAATTTTTCTGCGGAGAAGGGCCTGTTGACCGACCCCCAGTTTATCGCGTCACTGGTGCTCGGTTCCTCTACGATAAATCGATCAGCCGGGGATCGCCCGGTATGCTGCCCGGTTTCAGTACGCAGGGCGCCGGTGTTGGTCAACACACCCTCCCCACGCAGGATAGCTTGTTCGATGAGTTCCGCCGCAGACAGATCCCGATAGACAGTAGCTGCGGAGTTTTCATTTTGAGTCATTGGATAGTGTCCTGTGAGCGATCGAACAGATTGGCGATGACTGGCCGTGGAAAAAAGGCCGCCAATTATGCCAGAAAAGCGCGGCGTCGCGAAGACCGACGGGGGCTATCAGTGCAGTGTTGAAACACTTTGGCTAAACAGCAGTTCTGCATCATTTTCATCGAAGCAGTATTGCTGATGGCAAAACTGACAAGTCATCTCTATAGGGCTTTTTTCCTTGAGTAGAGCTGTAACCTCGGCCAGCCCCAGGCTCAATAGTGCGTTAGCGGTACGCGTTTTCGAGCAGCTACAGGCGAACCGGATATCTAGCGGCTCGAAGAGGCGCAGTGGCTCCTCATGGAAAAGCCGGTGCAGTTGCGCGGCATGGGGTAGGCAGAGTTGCTCGGCGGCGGTCAAGGTGTCCGTCAGCTGACTGAGGTGGTGCCAATACGCCTTCCGCTCGGCAAGGGCCTGACGTTGCGGGGGCAAGGCCTGCAGTAGCAGGCCTCCGGCACGGTGTCCATCGGCATGCAGGCGAATTTTCGTGGGTAATTGCTCAGACTGATCAAAATAAGTGATCAAGCACTCGCTGAGAGTAGCGCCTTCCAAAGGGATAATGCCTTGATAACGTTTGCCGTTAGCGGGATCAATGGTTACGGCGAGTGTGGCATTTGTACCGAGCATCGTACTGAGGTGCTGCGAGGAATTCAGGCTGCTGGCCTGTGTGGCGGCAAGCCGGCTCTGTTCGTAGCGAGCGACACCGCGGACATTGTGATGGCGAGTGCAGTCAGCCATGATCATGCCCAGTGGTCCTTTACCGGAGGCTTGCAAGGAAATAATGCCATCGAATTTTAATGTTGCGCTCAACAGGCACACACCGGCCATAAATTCGCCCAGTAACTCGGCGACAGAGGGTGGATAGTTGCCGTTTAGCAGAGCAGCCTGGTAACTGTCCTGCAGAGATAGTATTTCTCCGCGGATGTCGCTATCTTCAAAAATGAAGCGTTGCCGTATGTCTTTATCGAGGTTCAAGGTATAACCGGCGCCGAAATCTGGACTGCAATAATGTACGCATGAAGCCAGAAGGTGTCCAGTAGGTGAGAATGAGGCACGCGATCAGGTTAATAGTCATCGTGCTCACGGAGACGCTCAATTTGGCGGCGTTGTTTCTTGGACGGTTTATTCGTGGCCGGTTGATGGCCAGCGCCAATGGCCTTTCTTTCGGCTAACGCCTGCTCACGTTTGGCAATGCTGTTGGTCGTTTCTGTGTAAAGTTTGGCTGCCTCGGGAGCACCGCCCCGGGAGCCGGATAAGCCCTCTACAACGATCTGTTTTTCGGTCCAGCCCTGGCGAATTACGACCGATTCGCCGACTTTAATTTCCTTGCTGGGCTTGATGCGTTGTCCGTTAACGTGAATTTTGCCGCCTTCAATAGCGTTTTTCGCTAGTGCCCGGGTGCGAAAAAAGCGTGCGGCCCAGAGCCATTTATCGATGCGAACTCTGTCCATGATCAGTATCTGCCTGGTTTTGTGGCAATAGATCGCCGAATTCATTAATGGCTGGAAACTCCAGGCCTGTCCGCGGCGCCGCGGTG
>JBFJZC010000031.1:0-15599 GCA_041622295.1 Porticoccaceae bacterium | reverse complement strand
AGTTCAGGATTAGATTACCTGGTTTCAGGAAATAAACAGGACAGGAAGGAGAACATCTATGTCACTTAAAGGCACCAAAACTGAAGAAAATTTGAAAGCCGCATTTGCCGGTGAGTCACAGGCGAACCGTCGCTACCTTTATTTCGCAGCCAAGGCTGATGTTGAAGGTTACAACGACGTAGCAGCGGTTTTCCGTTCCACGGCTGAAGGCGAAACGGGCCATGCTCACGGGCACCTTGAGTACCTGGAAGAAACCGGTGACCCCGCTACTGGGCTGCCCATCGGTGGTACAGCGGATAACCTGAAAGCTGCGGTGGCTGGGGAAACTCACGAATATACCGATATGTATCCCGGCATGGCTAAAACTGCGCGTAGTGAAGGCCTTGACGAAATTGCCGACTGGATGGAGACCCTGGCGAAGGCTGAGCGCAGCCATGCTAACCGTTTCCAGAAAGCTTTGGATATGCTTGACAGCTAAGCCCTGGTCGTCAGGTTAGTTAGTGGTTGGGCTTCGACATGATCTATGTCGAAGCCCAATTCTTTTTGCTGCGTCGGAGTTAAAGTATGAGCAAGGCGGGAACGAGAGAAGGTAGCCTTGAGGCGCCGACACGCCATCCGCTAGATTGGCAATCGACGGATTTCTGGGACAAAGACAGCCTGGATTCTGAGCTGGAACGGGTTTTCGATATTTGTCATGGCTGTCGCCGTTGTGTGAGTTTGTGTGACGCTTTTCCAACCTTGTTTGATCTGGTTGACGAATCCAGCACCATGGAAGTAGATGGTGTGGATAAAGCCGATTACATCAAGGTTGTTGATCAATGTTATATGTGTGATATGTGCTACATGAGCAAGTGCCCTTATGTGCCGCCCCATGAGTGGAACGTGGACTTCCCGCATCTCATGTTACGTGCCAAGGCGGTCAGGTTTAAGAAGCAGGGTGCGTCCTTTCGTGACAGAACCTTAACCAACACCGATGGGGTGGGTAAACTGGTCACTATCCCTGTTGTCGACGTGCTGGCAAACGCGTTGAATAAAAACAAGACCTTCCGCAAGGGCCTGCAAGCGGTATTTGGCGTGCATGAAGACGCTCCCGTGCCGGAATACCATGCTAAAACGTTACGTAAAACCGTCAAGTCACTGGGTCGACAAATTACACCGAAGGCGGTCGGCAATACCACCGGCAAAGTTGCGCTTTATGCTACCTGCTATGGCAATTACAACAGTCCTCAGCTGGGCAAGGACTTTTATCAGGTGTTTCAACACAACGGCATAGATATACAGCTGGTGCCAAAAGAACAATGCTGTGGCATGCCGAAGCTGGATCTGGGTGACCTGGATTCGGTAGCGCGTGCCAAAGCGGCGAATATCCCCGTGCTCGCTAAACTGGTTGATGAAGGCTATGACCTGATAGCGCCCGTCCCATCCTGTGTGTTGATGTACAAGCAGGAGCTGCCATTGATGTTCCCGGATGACGCAGAGGTATTAAAAGTCAAAAATGCTTTTTTTGATCCGTTCGAATATCTGTATTTGCGCCATAAGCAGGGTGAGTTCAATACGGAATTTACCACCGGCCTGGGCAACATCAGTTACCACGTGGCCTGCCATCTCCGGGTGCAGAATATCGGCCTGAAAACGCGCGATATATTGGCGCTTATTCCAGACACCACGGTGCACCCTCAGGAACGTTGTTCAGGGCATGACGGCACTTACGCGGTTAAAAAAGAAACTTACGCCAAAGCGGTAAAGATCGCCCGGCCCGTTGTGCGCAAGGTCGATCAATTGAAGTCAGAGCATCTGGCGAGCGACTGTCCGATGGCGGCCGCCCATATCGCCAATCTTGCTGAAACCGGTGAAAAACCCGAACACCCCATGAGCCTGTTACGTAAGGCCTACGGGTTATAGGAGATTACGTGAAGAAGTTAACGCGGGCAGATTTATGGTCACTTGAGGAGTACGCGGAAAAACGCGCTGCCCATCGCACAGAAGTGATTGCGCATAAAAAAAATCGTCAGGTTAGCCTCGGCGAGCATGCGAGATTGTGCTTTGAAGATGAGATCACGATTCGTTATCAAATACAGGAAATGCTTCGTGCAGAGAAAGTCTTTGACGCGGCCGGTATTCAGGAGGAGCTGGACGCCTACAACCCCTTGATTGGCGATGGCCAGAACTTGAAGGCGACCCTGATGATCGAGTATGACGATCCCGCCGAGCGGGCGGTGAAGCTGGCGCAACTAATCGGGGTTGAGGACCAGGTGTGGGTGAAAGCCGGTGACGGCGAAAAATCCTATGCGATTGCGGATGAAGACCTTGATCGTGAAAATGACGTGAAAACATCGGCAGTACATTTTTTACGTTTTGAACTGGATGGCACGATGATCGGCGCGCTGAAAAACGGTGCTCCCTTAGCGTTGGGAATAGATCATCCGAATTATCTGATAGCTGGCCAAACAGTGGCGGAAAATGTGCGGGAATCGCTGGTCAGTGATCTTGAGGAAGACGCACCCGTCTAGGTTATGCCTCAAGCGGAGCGGGGTGGTCAAAGCGATGGCGCTCGCTTGATACACGCTTCGTCGAGTCAATTCCGTTTCGGTTGGTGCCTGACGCTTCGGCCTGGCCTGCCCGGTGCCAACCTGGCCCTATCGGGTCTGATAAAGCCGGTCCAGGTTTGGGTAAGACGGCGCACGAGGCTGACGTATCTGCCTCAGCGGGGTTTGAATATGATGGGGTTCACGTCGGTGCTCGTGTCGACGATTTCCCAGTTCTAGCGCGGCGTTAAAGCGGGATGAACGATAGCCCAGGTCAAGATGCAGGGGTGTACGCTCCGAATAGTCGTCCCAGGGCCGACGCCAGGTATTATAGATCGGGTACGGCTGTGGCTGGCGAGCGTAGTAATAGGGGTAATCTGAACTTCGATTCTCGTCATCCGCTTGCCGAGTGATGCTCCTACTCGCCTGCTCCTGGCGTCTGCTCGATTCTCGGTCTTTTCTGTCTTCCTGTAGCCGTTTTGTGGTGGCGATCATCTGTTCAAGGCGCTTGCTGGCTTCGTCACCATTGGTATCAGCCGCAGGCTTAAACTCCAAAACCTTGAGGTCGACCGCTTCGTCCACGGGGTCGTCACCGTAGGTGACCCGTCCCTTTGCATCAGTCGATTTGTAGACCACTGTTTCGCCTATGGCCGAGCAAGTTGCCAGGGCCATAAAGATCGTCATTAAGCAGTGAACCGGTTTGATGTGAGCTGTCATGTAGTTTGCCTTTGCGTCAAGTGACGGACTTATTCCAGCATGATAAGCAATTATGGCGATGCTCCCATCATAGCTCACTATAAGTTGCGTGGCATCAGCCAGGGCTTTGCCATTTCCAGCAGATTTCGTACTTTCAACTACACTTAAAGCAGAGCATGAGTAGCTCTGTTAGTGGTCATGTAGGATGACTTCATAAGTTCTAATATAGATTAGAAATGTATTTTAACTAATTGATTTATAAGAAATAAATGTTTATGGAGATGGGCGATGGAGAGATTTTATTTTATTAGTGACGACCTTGAAGATCTCGAATCGATCGAAAAGGAACTGGAGAACTCGGGCGTTAGTACGCCACAAATTCATGTCTTGAGTCAGGATGACTCAAGTGTCGCTGCGCATGAGCTACATGAGGTACACCCGTTTATGAAAACTGACGTGGTGCGTTCAGCTCTGTGGGGTGCAGTATTCGGCGTGGTTGCTGCCTTGATGGTATTGGCATTCGCCTACTATTCTGATGTCACTGAAACCGTCGGCTGGGTGCCTTTTGTATTCTTAGCAATAGTGATGTTGGGCTTCTGTACATGGGAGGGCGGGTTTTTAGGCTTTCAGATTCCGAACGCAAAATTTAGACGTTTTGAGCGTGAACTCGAGCAGGGTAAACACATCCTTTTTGTAGATGTCACGCCAGGGCAGCTGACTCTTTTGCAGGGGGTTATCGATCGGCACCAGCGCCTGAAGCCAGCTGGTCGCGGCGCATCTTCACCTGTTTGGGTGGTTGCATGGCAGGAGCGATTTAAGCGGTTTGTGCGCTGGGCGCCGTGACTCGGGAATTCAAGCCCATCAATACCGTGCAATGGTGCAGGAGCGGCGCGGTTAGACAGGTTTAGTTGCGACCGCGAGTACCGCAGGCCAGCATAACTCGGCGTCTGACTCGAGAAGTTGACGGGCTCGGTCGAGGATCTGAATATGGATGTTACTGCGCGCTATCTCATCCTGTAATTCAAGCAGTTTCGCGGTTCTCACGGAACTCTTGTAAATCATATCGAGTACTTGTTGATGGTGATCTGGGCGCCAGCTGAGGGGTATTTCGGTCACTTCAATATCAGTAAATCCATTCGAGGAGAGAATTTCTCGACATTCCACCGGATCGCTAAAGCGGAAAAATGGCGGTGCTTCGGGTAGCGCCACGTCAGTTGAACCATGGGTGGCTATCGCACTGAGAACTAGCTCGAAAAAAGTATGTCGTTCCGGCGGTGCCCAAACCGTGAAGGCGTACTTGCCGCCACGTCGCAGTATGCGAAAAGCCTCGGCTACGGCTTTTTCAGGGTTACTCAGGTGTAATAATCCAAACGGGCAGACAGCGGCATCAAAAAAACCATTGGGGAAAAGCATTGATTCGGCATCCCCCTCATAAAACAACGCATCAGGATGATTGCGTTTCGCCTGGGCCACCATCGCTCCAGAGAAGTCGATGCCTGTGGCAATCGCGCCACGGCGGTGCGCACCTCCGGCAGCGTAGCCGGGACCAGTGGCGATATCGAGTACCATCATGCCTGCTTCTACGTTTGTGGCGTCGAGTAGTGGCTCCACTGCCTGCGGGGTTATTTTACCAGCGTAGACGTCGTAGGCAGACGCCTTTTCTTCCCAGCCAGCCAACTCCATTTCTCGAAAGGTTTGCGGTTTATCAGTCATATTTCGATTCGGTTTTGTTGATGTTAAGTTGTTGATGTTAACAAGAAGGGCGAGCAATGGCTGGCTTGTGCATAGCAGTTAACCCGGTGTGCTTAAGCCGCCATTGACGCTCAGGGTCTGCCCGGTAATGGCATCTGAGCCAGGGCCAGCCAGAAAGGATACCGCAGCGGCGATGTCTTTCGAGGTGACATCAAACAGCATACGCTTGCGTAAATTTTCCAGCATCCCTTTGCGTTTGCCTTCGGCATCTTCTTTTGTTTCAAGGGCAGCCGAGCTGTTGTGCCAGCGTGGCTCGGCATCGGAGATGTAGCTCATCGATACGACGTTGATACGAATCTTGTTGCGACCCAGTTCCCGCGCCAGAGCGCGGCTCATTTGCATCATGCCTGCGGTGGCGCCTCCAATCATGGACTCACCGACGGTAGCCACGCGGCCAGCGTCAGTACCGATCAGCACCATTTTGCCGCCACCCTGCCGAGCCATGTGTCGAGCCGCGGCCTGAACGGCATAGGCGCGCGTCATCCAGTGGGTCTTTATGTAGTAGTCAATTTCGTTGTGGTCAAGGTCGTCAAATAACCGAAAGGGCAGCGAGTCGTGACTGGCGCCAGCGCCACTGGCGACGAGGATATCCAGGCCGTCGAGTTGAGCAACAACGCTGTCGATCATATTGTTGACCTGTTCACCGTTGGTGATGTCTGCCGGGGCAAAAATGGCTTTGCCACCCTGGGCTACAATCTCGGCGACCACGGTGTCGCCCGCCTGTTTGTTACGACCATTTACCGCAACAATCGCACCCTCTCTTGCCAACTGGAGGGCTATGGCTTTGCCAATGTATCCTGTGGCGCCGGTCACCAGCGCGATTTTACCTGTGAGAGGAAGAGCCGGGGTATTTGTGCTCATGAATAAGTAACTCCGGATTGCCGATTTATGAAGCCGGCAACGGTACAGTAAATTGCGTATTTAGCCAAAATCAAATTTAGAGCAAGGGACCTGGGTATTGTAGCTCTGCGCTTCAGTTAACATGACCGAGCATTGATAGTGATCGTAGATGGTGGCAGAAGGGGTTAACGTATGTATTGAGCGCGCAGCGGCGACGAGATGAACCACAGCGTTGCTTTGTGATGGCAGACAGCTTACCTGGGGGACTTCGAAAGGCGAGTTTCCAGACTGGCGGCAGCTTTCGTCAAGCTCGGGCTCAGGCAAAATCATGAAAAATGAATTGCGCGAACCCTGTTGGCCGCAGACCAAATGATATAAGGCACAGCTGTTTAGTGATCTTTCGGTGCGCTATTTGAGCCCTTTGCTTGCCTTGGGTGAACGGTCCAGTGTGCTGTCATGCCGCCGGTAATGTGATCCGCGACGTGGCAGTGATACATCCAGGTGCCAGGATTGTCGGCCAGCATACTGACCGATACCATGGTTGCAGGCATGAGGTTAATGACATCGGTGCGATGACCGCCATTTAGCACGGTTTCGCCATGCCAGTGGGCAGTATGTATATCTGCCTCTGAACCCATGCCCACCAGATGCCAGCGAACCCGGTCGCCCTGCTGTACGTCAAAACCGTGCAGATTGCCGAATATATAACCATTCATAGCATGCATGAGGCCGCCTTCGGCACCGTCTTCTTCGTCGAATATCATATAGAGGGTGGTGAAGTTTACATCGACGTCTTTGGGATTGGGATCCTCTGGTGACCTGGCCATACCCCTGGCAGTGACCACGATAGTGCCAATTAAGCCGGCGTATACTTCTTCAACGGCTTTGACGTGTGAGTGATAGGCCCACACCACGGAGGAGGGGTCCGCCGGTCCAGGGCCGGCCCTTTCGTCAAGCAACCAGGTGTAGGTGTAGCTAGCCCCTGGTTGCACAATTCCGCCAGCGCCGCGCATATCGGCACCATCGTTGTCCTCATCGTAACGCAGGCCATGGGGATGCATCGACAGGGGGCGATCCGCCATGTTCTTGAAATGCACCTTTAAAGTGTCGCCCACTTCCCCAAGCAGCTGTGGGCCGAGTATTCCCATCCATTCTGGTTGCGGTATCTTGTCCGTGTAGCTGGCATCGGTATAGGCGAAGTAACGGTATTTTTCGTAGCGTGTGGTTTCTCCCCATGGGCCAAGGCCCATCTCTGGATTCATCAAATTTTTCCCGCTCGGTGCGTAATCCCACATAACTTTTTCAGCGCTGATCCAATACTCCCTGACCTGGCCAGCCTGTATATGGGCTGAGCAGGTCAGCGCGATTAGCATCAGATTTAACACCGGGAATAAACGGGCAAAACCCATAATAGTGGCTCCGTAGCAGCTTAAATTGATATTCAGATGGCATTATGCCATCTGAATTATTTTAACGCGAATGATAATTAGTTGCATTTAGATAATGTCGTGACTAGAATTGCGCCGACATTATGAAACTGATCATTGGCAAAGAACATCGCAAGCATTTTGACTGATCTTTCAAATCAGATTTTCATACCTGATTACACCCATGAAAGGAGAAGAAGTATCCATGAAAACGCAGCTTACGACTACAGCCCTGGCGCTTGTATTAGGGTTTTCCCTGTCCAGTAATACGCTTGCTGAGGAGGTTACCATGGCCGAAATTATGGCTTTACTGAAAACCCAGCAGGCCGAGATTGAGGCGCTAAAGGCGCAGTTGCAGCAGACTAATCAAAAAGTCGAAGCAACCGCTGGTGCCGTTGAAACAGTCGCCTCGTCCGGCAGCGGCGGCGGTGCCAAGGTAGCGCGCTGGGCTGAGAAAACCCAGCTCGGCGGCTATGGCGAGATTCATTACAACAACAAAAAGAATGGCAAGACGGATGAAGTGGATAACCATCGTTTTGTGTTGTTCGTCGAGCACGAGTTTACTGACGATGTCCGTTTTGTCTCGGAGATCGAGCTTGAGCATTCTATTGCTGGCGAGGGTAAAGGCGGCGAAGTAGAAGTGGAGCAGGCGTATGTTGAATGGGATTATACGAATAACCACCGTGTTGCCATAGGCCAGTTTCTGCTTCCGGTGGGATTGATTAATGAAACCCATGAACCTGATACGTTCTACGGTGTTGAGCGCAATGCTGTCGAAAAAAATATTATTCCAGCGACATGGTGGGAGGCTGGGGTTAAGTTGCACGGCGAACTGACGCCAGGGCTGAGTTACGACCTGGCCATGCACAGTGGACTGAATACTCCGGGAGTCGGTAGTAAGGCGTTTCTGGTGCGGGAAGGCCGCCAAAAAGTTGGTCAGGCGCTTGCTGAGGATATGGCCTATACAGGTCGTCTGAAATATACCGGGATCCGAGGGCTGGAATTGGCCCTGGCTGTTCAGCATCAGGATGACATCTCACAGGGTCTCGGCACCGATAAAGCCAGCGCATTCTTTTGGGAAACCCATTTTGCCTATCAGATTGAGCAGTTTGCGTTGCGTGGTCTGTACGCCAGTTGGGATATTGACGGTAAAGGGGCCAGCGCGTTTGGCCGTGACGAACAGAACGGCTGGTATATGGAGCCTTCCTACCGGCTGACCCCGAAGCTGGGTGTGTTCGCACGCTACAGCGAATGGGATAACAGTGCGGGCAACAATGTAGATACTGAGGTCGAAGAAATTAGCCTTGGCCTCAACTACTGGCTGGTAGAGAATGTGGTCCTTAAAATGGACCTGGCTGATCAATCGAACGGTGATGGCGACAGCGTTAATCTCGGCATCGGCTGGAGTTTCTGACCTTGGCATCCAAT
This sequence comes from Porticoccaceae bacterium, assembly GCA_041622295.1. Taxonomy (GTDB): domain Bacteria; phylum Pseudomonadota; class Gammaproteobacteria; order Pseudomonadales; family Porticoccaceae; genus HB2-32-21. The sequence continues at coordinate 6,931 of JBFJZC010000031.1, read as the reverse complement.
TGGCGGTGTGGAATGTTGAACTAATAGCACTGTTATGCTCGAGAAAATATGCGCGCAGTTTCTGTCCTTTTATTGATCATGCTGCTGACCTTTGCCACTGCGAAAGTGGTGGCAAAGGGCGTGTACCTGACAGCCCCGGCATTTCTTGAGCAGTGTTTTGGCACGACAAGTCCGGAACTTCACGCACATTGGCTCACCGACCAGGACAAACGGAGGGCCAGAGAGATTTTTAACCGGGATTACGCGGGACTTCGTGTTCGCTACTGGCGATCAGGGGACAGGACAGCCTGGATATTTGATGAAATTGGTAAAACACAGCCGATCACGATTGGCGTCCTTGTCGCGGAGCACCAGATCAAAAATATCAGTATCCTGGAATTCCGCGAGAGTCGCGGCGGCGAGATCAGGCATCCGTTTTTTACCAGCCAGTTTGTCGGTTTGTCGTTACGCAGGCAAGATTCGGAGCGGGATAGTAAGGCCGAGGTACACGATACTGCCGAACTGGACGGGACTGTCGATGGCATAACCGGCGCGACGCTATCTGTTAGAGCGGTAACCAGAGTGGCCAGGTTTGCACTCTATCTCAATAGACAAGTGCAACTACAGGGCCAGGCAGTACTTCATGATTCAACCACCTTATCGCGATAAAGCGATCTCCCCACTAAAGAAATGGCACAGCAGACTTGGTCTCACCGCAGCCACTTTTGTACTGGCGTTGGCGTTTACGGGTTTCCTGCTAAATCACGTTGCTGACTGGCGGCTTGATGATCGACTTATTTCATCACCCCTTGTGCTGAAGTGGTATGGGATCAGCCAGCCGCATCAAATGCGCAGTTTTACGGTGGCTGAGCAATTTATCAGCAAGGTCGGTGAAGAGGTATTTCTGAATACCCGCGAGGTTGCCCATTGTAGCGGTGAACTACAGGGCGCGGTGGCGCTTTTATCGGGGAAAATGCTGGTCATCGCCTGCGAAAACGAACTTTTCCTGCTCGACCAAAATCATGAAATGATCGAACGGCTGGGGATATCCCAGGGTTTACCGTCACCGCTCCGGCAGATCGGCACACACAATACGGAATTGATATTGGCGGTCGGTTCTGGCGTCCAGACTGACATCCTGCGGGTCGACGTCGATAATCTGCTCTGGACGCCATTAGCGGGCGACGCAGGCGCCATTATCTGGTCCGTGTCGGTCCCGACGCCACCGGCACTGGCCGATTTGCTGGGCAAACACTTTGTTGGTGAGGGCATTAGTGTGGAACGGTTGTTGTTGGATATCCATAGCGGGCGAATTGTCGGGGGCTGGGGTGTTTATCTGGTGGACTTGATGGCGATTTTATTCGTTGTGCTGGCGGTGACGGGATGCCTACTTTGGTATCGACAGGGGCGCCAACAAGGTTGAGTGGGCGGTGTATCAAAAATGTGCCTAAACACCGGCTGGCAGTCTACTGCAGGTGGTTTTTCTTCAACACGTATCTACCTTGCCAGAAGGATTCGAATATTTCGTCGAGCGAAGGGTGTTTGATCGGTTCGGGATCGATTTCGGCACGCAGGTTTTGCTCGGCAACGTAGGTGGTGTGTATGCCGTTGTCGACCAGAACGTGATACCAGGGTTCATTTTTTGGCGGCCGTGACTTTGCGGTTTGTTCGTACCATTCTGCAGTCAGCATAAAGACCGGATCGATTTCATAAATCACGCCCCGGTAACCGTACAACTGGTGGTTGACCACCTGACCAATGTCAAACTTCGCGCGTCCTTTCACAGCTGCAGTACCTGATGTTAGCGGGAGCCTCTTTATAGAGGCAATCTATGTATAAATCGCCTCTCTCTACAAGAAACTCCATACTTAAAAGTACATCCCCTTGCCACTTTACGCCTCATCCTCATGCCTGGCGACCACCTGTGGCTGACCATCAGTGTCCACTGCAATATCGAGCAGTATCGGACGACAGCAAACAAAGCAGTCTTCGATATAGCTTTGCTGATCGACGGAACAATCGATAAGTAGTTCAATCTCCTCGCCACAATAGGGGCAGTCTATGTGGGTTGACTCCAGCATGCTCATTTTTAGAAGACTCGGAAGGGAAGTATGTATAAGGATGCACAATTATATAGAACAGCCTAAACTGATGGCAGCAATTAGCTCCTCGGCAGACAATAACCACTGGTCGCAATAATGCCCCAGCAAAATTGAATGACCAGTTGCTTTGGGCTTTAATGAGCGCCCGGTTGATAGTTAGCCGATCAGGTATGATCCGGATTGCAAGCTTTAACTGTAACTTCTAACGCAGCAACAACGAGGATGAGAGTATGGCTGAAGCCTACATAGTCGGCGCATTACGCACCGCGACAGGTAAAAACAGGGGTAGATTGAGTGGTATTCATCCGGTCGATCTCGGTGGGATGCTGGTCGACGGGTTGCTTGAGCAGGTGGGCATTGACCCTGAAAAAGTCGACGACCTGATCTTTGGTTGCGTCTCCCAGAACAGCGAACAGGCGGGTAATATCGGGCGTAATGTGGCCCTGGCTTCCAGATTGGGTGAATCAGTGCCGGGCGTGTCCGTGGATCGCCAGTGCGGTTCTGCCCAGCAGGCGATTCACTTTGCGGCGCAAGCGGTAATGTCCGGTACCCAGGATGTTGTCATTGCGGGTGGCGTTGAGTCGATGAGCCGCGTACCGATGTTTTCCAATGTTCAGGACGGTGCGGATAAAGGGCGAGGCGCGCCCAAGAGCGAACGCCTTGAGGACCGCTACCCAGGTATTGAATTCAGCCAGTTCATGGGTGCTGAAATGCTTGCCAAAAAATACGGGGTGACGCGCCAGGAGCTGGATAACTTCGGTTATCAGAGTCACATGAAGGCGGCGGCGGCGACCGAATCTGGCAAATTTCGCGAAGAAATCATGCCCATTAATCTAACGCTCGAAAACGGTGATACTTTCATTCACGATGCGGACGAAGGGATTCGCGCCAACGCCAGTCTGGAAGCCATTTCGGGTCTTGAGCCACTGGCTCCAGGTGGCGTTATTACTGCGGGTACAGCCAGTCAAATCAGTGATGGTTCCGCAGCAGTTATGCTTGCCAATGCCGATGCGGTTAAAAAATATGGCCTGAAACCGCGTGCACGTATTCACTCACTTGCGGTGGTCGGTTCAGACCCGGTGATAATGCTGGAAGGGCCGATTCCGGCTACTAAAAAAGCCCTCGAAAGGGTTGGTCTGACCATCGACGACATTGATTTGTACGAAGTTAACGAAGCTTTCGGTTCGGTACCCCTCGCCTGGGCGAAGGGCGTGGGTGCAGATCTCGAAAAACTTAACGTCAATGGTGGTGCTCAGGCCAATGGCCATCCCCTCGGGTGTACGGGTGCGAAACTGATGACAACGTTACTCAACGAGCTAGAGCGAAGGAAAGGCCGTTACGGTTTGCTGGCAATCTGTGAAGGTGGCGGGACCGCTAATGCCACCATCATCGAGCGTCTGGATAGTTGATTATTTAGGCATAAAAAAACCCCGGTTTGACCGGGGTTTTTTTATGCCTGTGGTTTCAAGTTTAATTTTTTATGTCTGGTCGCGGCTGTTTCTATCTGGTATCTGAACTCGTGCTAAGTGGCAGCGGAGCTGGGCCGGTAGACCTTGATAGGGTGGTAACTTTTTTGGTAGGCAGGTTGTTTCGCCCAGCGCACCCCTGCAGCAATACCACCATCCACAGCGATGGCCTGACCAGTAACAAAGGTTGAGCGGTCTCCGGCCAGCCAGCAGGCCATCTGAGCGATATCGTCAGGTTGCCCCGTACGCGGTATCGCCTGGGTGATTTTTAGATCCATGCCGCCGATATTCTGATCTCGCCCCACCGTGTTGGTAGACAGGGGTGTGACGATAAACCCGGGACAAATCGCGTTGACGCGAATATTGTTTTCGCCCACCTCAAGGGCCACCGATTTGGTCAGGTGTACTACGGCTGCCTTGGCGACTGCGTAGAGGTGGGGCGTATGGCCACATATCAGCGCAGCTACGCTGGCGGTGTTAATCAAACTGCCGCTGCCCTGCTTTTTCATGATGGGAATGGCGTGTTTCATACCGAGAAACACGCCTTTTACCAGCACGTCCATGGTGACGTCGTAATCTTCCACCGGTGTTTCTTCCAGCGGCCCAATGGCGCCGCCAAAACCGGCATTGTTAAATACGCAGTCGAGTCGACCCCATTCGCTGCCGGCTTTGTGAACGGCCGCTTTGACCTGATCCTCAATGGTGACGTCGGTTTTGATAAAAACCGCTGCGCCTTTCAGTGAATCCGCCAGTGCCTGCCCCCGTTCCTCCTGCATGTCGGCGATTACCACACGAGCGCCTTCCTCAATAAAGCGCTTTACAGTACCTTCGCCTATGCCACTGGCACCGCCGGTAATGACTGCTACTTTGCCGTCTAATTCTGCCATTTTGTGCTCCTCTGCTGAGATTTTAGAAATTTACCCGATGATCAAAGCAGGTTGTTTGGCGAGGGTCAACGCGTGAGGGTTTATTGACAGATATCTTTGTTGGTACTGTCTGGATTATGTTGCGTGGTGCTTGCTGGCGTCGACGGGGTTGTCGAACGATTCGTGACTGACCAACGATTCGTGACTATAGTGTCATCAATATTGTTAGCCGCCGCAAATTAGTAGTACTCAGGTCGTGGAACCGGTTTATGGCGGGCGTTAACAGGGAGGACGAGGAGAACAGATGATTCCTGAAGAATATCAACAAAAACTAAACGAATTGCAGGAAAATCTGCTCGTCTGGCTGCGAGCCTTCGAGTGGGAAAACGAACACATGGAGTTTAATGCCGTCGGCATCTCGCAAGACAGACTGCAAAATGCTGCCGATACCCTGTTTAGCGCGAAAGCCGGAGAATTTTCTCGACTGACACCGCCGGATGCCTGTGCCGACCTGCATCTGGCTTTTACAACTGCCCTTAATTATTGCGGAGAGGCCCATCAGGCCTACATGAGCGGTGGTGGTTCGACATTCAGTAATTCGTTTTTGCAGAGCAGAGTGTTTTTGGGTAAAGGTCTGGAGCGTCTCTACAGAATGCGTATGGAGCTGCCGTTGCTGGAAGCATTCTGGTTTACCGCTGAGGCCCTGGTTGACAGGGATCGGCTTGATCCATTATTCCCCCGCGCCGAGCAGGCGGTGGGAATTATTCGTAAACCGGAGAACACAGATCACGCCCGCTATTCCCTGTATGTGCCGGAAACCTACGATCACCAGCATAGCTGGCCAGTTATTGTGTGTTTGCACGGTGGCTATGGTACTGGCGAAGATTATCTCTGGGCCTGGCTGCGCCCGGCTAAAAGTCACGGCTACATGGTGTTGTCGCCCAAGTCACTAGACGTCACCTGGTCGGTGCTAAATCCGCCGCTGGATGCAGCCTCCATTGAAGCCTGTGTACAGGAGGTTGGCGGTGAATACAATATTGATCGCCAGCGTATATTCCTGACCGGCTTGTCAGACGGCGGGACGTTCAGTTATCTTGCCGCCTTTTGCTGCCCTGAGTTGTTTGCCGGCGTCGCCCCGATCGCAGGTGAACTCAGTCAGGTGGCGGATCGAATGCTGCGCAACAAAGCGGCTCATGACGTTCCGTTCTACGTTATTCACGGTGTCCACGACCATATTTTCCATATTCGGACGGTGCGCAGTACCTGTGGTTTGCTGAACCACCTCGGGTATCAGTTAAAATTTGATGAACTACCCGATTGGGGTCACGCTTATCCCTATAAAATAAATGAAGAGCGGGTGTTGCCGTGGTTTGAGGGGTTATCTGGGAAATAGCAACAGGGCGTAGTGGCAGTGATGGCAAGTCACCGCCTTCCCCAGATTGGGGCAGTGGCGGGTATTTTCAGCGCCTGGACGTAGACAAAAAATGTGGAATTGAGTATGGGAGTGTGGTGCCATTGACCTGCTGTGGTCTGTAACCTGACGCTTTCTGATATAGCGCACTGTGCGCTTAACGCATCGCGGCTTAACGCGTTGTGATTTAAATAATAAAGATATTCTGGAATGGATTACTCGGAGATAAACTGATGACCCTGGTTGACCTGGCAAATATGGCGGAAATATTGAGCGCGGTGACCATTGTCAGTGGTGCTGTGTTTGCTCTCTACCAACTGGTTGAGTTCCGTAAACAACGTAGAGAGATGGTCACCCTGGAGCTGATGAAAACGTTTTATAGCCCCGAACTCTCCAGGGCTGTGACGATGATTCGTTCGTTGCCCGATGGCGCCAGTGCTGAGGTATTGCGGGAGGACCTTGGTCCAGAAGGTGAAGAAGCTGCCGTACAACTGTGTACAATATTCGAGACGATGGGCGTGCTGGTATTTGAGCGAATCGCGCCGTTTGGACTGGTCGAGCAATTGGCCGGCGGTATGATATGTGTGATGCATCGTAAGCTGAGCGTCTGGCTGGATGCGGTTCGTGTTGAACAGGATCAACCATCCTGGGCAGAATGGTTTCAATGGTTGGCTGAACAATTGTCCGAACGTAAAAGTCAGTCCGAACCAGCTCATGAAAAATACCGAGCCTGGCGACCGCAGGGAGCCGCTGATCTGGACACTTAGAGATGCGTTAAATAACACAATAAGCAAGGAGGAATTTATGAAAAAACCAGGGATTCTGCAAAATAAATATCAATATAAATGCCAGGATAGATCGTTATATTTTTTCTGTACGGTAGCGCTACTCCTTTGCTTCGTTTCTGGATGTTCGAGCAACAGCATTTACAGAAACCTGTTTGAGGTTTGTGAATATAGCGACGCCAACAGTTGTTCCCAGAGCGCTCTACAGGTGCATGACCTGGATGGCAGGGATGAATACCGCCTTGGTTTTGTTGAGTATGATGATCAGGGTCAGTTGCGTGAACGTGCACAGATGGACGCGGTGGTCGATGAATACCTTCGT
>JBFJZC010000030.1:0-16222 GCA_041622295.1 Porticoccaceae bacterium | reverse complement strand
TAAGGTCGTCAAACAGAATGGTCAGTGGAAATTCCAGCAGCGCGTGGTTGAAATCGACGGGAAAATGTAATTTCTGCCCGGTTTGAAAGTTTCAGGCATCTACTAGTTTCAGGCATCTACTAACAGTTATCTGCTTATCGTCACCTGCAAACAATCACCGGTAACCTGCCGTTTACAAAACTAAAAAGCCCCTTTATTTGAGGGGCTTTTTAGTTGCAATGCCAGTCTTAATATTAGCCTCAATGTAAATTTACAGCCCGACCGCCAACTTATGACCCGTGACAAAACCCCTGGCCAGAATAAAGCGTCGTCGCGGAAGGTTTTAGTGGGGCAAAATAAAGCTTAGTTTCCGGTCTACGGCAATCTCATCGGGCTGCAGTTTACAACCGTAGGCCAGCACCTCCACTCCCGCCGCCATGGCTTCGCGGAGTGTTTCGGCGTACCCCGCATCGATATCTGCCGCCACCGTGACCTTATCGATACCGCTGAGCTGTACACAAAACAGCAGTACGGCGCGCTGGCCCTCACCAACCATCCGCATCAGTTCACGAAGATGCCTCGTGCCACGCGCCGTCACCGCATCTGGAAACCGCGCCAAACCGTCTCTGGCTTCGAGGGTGACATTCTTCACTTCAACGAAACACTGCTCAGTATTTGTTTCTAGCAACAGGTCGATGCGGCTTTTTTCATTACCGTAACGAACTTCGGCGCGCATGTTCATATAACCCCGTAGCTCGCTTATAACCCCCGACCTAATCGCCTCCGCCGCGAGGCGGTTAGGTCGGGCGGTGTTAACACCCGCCAGCAGACCATTGCTGGTGGTAACTAGCTCTAGGGTGCCCGGCAGTTTGCGCCTGGGATTATCGGATCGAGAAAACCAGCAAGGGGTGCCAGCTTCCTGGCAATATTGCATTGAGCCCGTGTTGGCGCAGTGGATGGTCAAAGGCGAGCCATCAGGCAACACCACATCAGCAAAAAAACGTTTGTAACGCCTGATGAAAACCGCTGGTTCGAAGGGCGGATCAAACTTCATCAACGTTCATCAAGCGGGCAACGTTATCAGTCATTACTAACCGAAGATCCGGCGCTAATGGAATGTCCGGCCAGCACTTGACCGAGACGCTCCACTGCCAGCTCCAGCCGGTCCAGGCTCTGGGTATAGGAAAACCTGACATGCTGACGCGCCAGATGCTGGCCGAAATCGGTGCCCGGTGTAAACGCGACACCTGCCCGCTCCAGCATATCCCAGCAGAATGCTTCGCTATCCTCAGCCAGGTTCTCAATACTCGCGTAGACATAAAAAGCACCCGCTGGCACATGGGGTATAACAAAACCGAGCTCACGCAGCGCGGGCACCAGAAAATCCCGGCGCCGACGCAGCTCCTCCCGGCGTTGCTCCATCAACGCGATGGTATCCGGCTCGAATGCGGCAATTGCTGCGTACTGGGCAATACTCGGCGGCGAGATGAAAAAGTTCTGCGCCATGATGCTGATGGGCGGCAACGTGTCTTCGGGCACCACCATCCAGCCCAGTCGCCAGCCAGTCATGCCGAAATATTTTGAAAAGCTGTTAATAACAAAGGCTTCATCGGTCACTGACAGGATCGAGGTTTCTTTCTCGTCATAAACCAGCCCATGGTAGAGCTCGTCCATAACCAGTATGCCATCCCGCCGCCTGACAACATCATTGATGGCGCGCTGATTAGCGCCATCAATAATTTCACCGGTAGGATTGCTCGGTGAAGCCACCATGACACCGATCGTATTGGCCTGCCAGTACTGTTCAACCAGCTTTGCCGTTAGCTGATAGGCATTTGCCGCATCAACCGGCACCAGCTGCGGTTCGCCCCCGGCACGGCGCACAAAATTGGCGTTGCAGGGATAACCTGGATCCGTAAGCTGTAAGCCGTCGCCCGGGTTGATAAAAAGATCGCAAATCATGCCCAGTGCGGCGCTGCTGCCGGTCGTCACCACCACCCGCTGCGGCGCGATACTAAGGCCATACCGGGTGTCGTAAAAACCCGCTATGGCTTCACGCAACTCGGCGATACCCAGCGATGGTGTGTACTTTGTTTTCTCGTCCCCCAGTGCCCGAGTCGCCGCGGCCACGATCGCCGGGGCTGTGGCAAATGAAGGTTCACCGGCCTCCATTCTGACAATATCCCGCCCCGCGGCCTGCATCGCCACTGCCGCTTCAAGGAAGTCAACAACCTTAAAAGAGGTCATATTGCCCAGCCGGTCGGCATATTTACGTTTGTGGTGGGTGGTCATAGGACGGGTTCCAGTGCTGGGTCGCCATTGTATCTGTTCAGGTATTCGCCCGCACCGACTAGAGGTCACGCAAAATCAATGTAAAAACTTACTTGAAAAAAATGCTAACTACCACTATAAAGGCGGGTTTCGCAACACCTGATACGGAAAGCATTAGATGCCCAAGAAGACAGCAGCTAAAACACCACCAACAACCATCCACGGCTATGCCCCTTACAAGCTGAAAAAGGGCGAGGCCTACATGAATGACAAACAGCGACAGCATTTTAAAAATCTGTTGCTGGCCTGGAAGCAGGAGTTGATGGAGGAGGTGGATCGCACCGTTACGCATATGAAGGATGAGGCCGCGAATTTTCCCGACCCAGCTGATCGCGCCACGCAGGAAGAGGAGTTCAGCCTCGAATTACGTGCCCGCGACCGCGAACGCAAGCTCATCAAGAAGATCGACGCCACCGTTGAACTGATTGACACCGATGAATACGGCTATTGTGATCAGTGCGGTGTCGATATCGGTATCCGCCGTCTCGAAGCACGGCCGACAGCTACCCTTTGTGTCGACTGTAAGACCCTGGATGAAATCAAGGAAAAGCAGATCACTGGCGGCTAAACGTTCTACCATCGGCGCACGCTGATGGCGGCCTATGTCGGCCGATTCGCTCCCTCCCCTACGGGTCCCCTGCACCTGGGGTCCTTGTACACAGCCCTCGCCAGCTACCTTGATGCTCGCGCCAACAATGGCCGCTGGCTACTTCGGATAGAAGACATCGACCCACCGCGAGAGATCCCCGGTGCGGCAAATACCATTATTCAACAACTGGCGGGCCACGGTTTGCACTGGGACGGAGCAGTGCTTTATCAAAGCCAGCGTTTACCCGCCTATACTGAAGCAGTACAGGCACTTGCTCACCTGAACCTCACCTACACCTGCCAGTGCAGTCGGTCGCGGCTGCTGCCAATGCATGGCGTTTATGATGGCTACTGCCGGACTTTGGACAAGACTGGTGAATCCGCCGGGGTCTCGTCAGGCGCTACCAGAGTATGTGTCGACTCCTGTCGTGACATAAGCTGGCAGGATATTTTTCGCCATGCCTGTCACTATGATCTGGCCCAGTTATCGGGGGATTTTGTCATCGTGCGGCGCGACGGATTGTTTGCCTATCAGTTGGCCGTCAGTGTCGACGACGCGTTTCAGGGGGTTACCCATGTCGTTCGCGGCGACGATCTGCTCGACTCGACCCCCCGACAAATCTTTCTATTACGGCAGCTCAAGCTGCCGATCCCGATGTACGGCCACCTTGCCGTCATCAATAACAGCGCAGGCCAAAAACTGAGCAAACAAAACCGCACGCCCGCTGTCACCATCGCCACACCCGGCGCTAACCTGGCGTGGTGCCTCAACAAACTCGGCATGCCTGTGCCAGGAGATATGACTGGTGCCCCAGCGGAAGAGCTGCTGACCTGGGCAGTGCATTACTGGGTGCCGGAACACGTGCCAATCGGGTCAATAAGCGTCGACGATGGCTAGAAAACTTGTTCAGGATGGATAATACACATAAAAAATATATTTTAATTCGAATAGGGTCTAAAAAAGACGCCGCAAACGGTTTGCAGCAACACCCTTCCATAAAGTAGCATTACGCTCAATCATGTTAACAATAAGAAATGAATATAATAAAAACAACAAACATAATAATAATGCGAAGCGTAATGATGCTTGAGTTGCTGTAAGTTTTAAGGGTGGGTTAGATCCATAAACAAATGGCATATGTTAAGGGAAGCCCTCAGGGGCTTCCCTTTTTACTGTCCAGCCCCCGGCTCCTTCCCCCACCTTACTGCTTTAATTGCTAACATCACAACGCCCCACGTGCACCCAGCTGCGTCCGGTGCTCGGCAAAAATAGGCGACTCAACGATCGGCTATCTCACGTATAGCCTGTGCTAGAATCTGCCCTCCTCAACAATCCCGCAGATATTAATGCTGAAACGGCTAGCCAAAGTTTTCGACCGATTCAAGCTCCAGACGCCTGATAACGGACCCCATATTATCGCCGCCGGACAGCACAACATCGCCCCCGAGGACATTAGTCGTGGCGCAGCTGAGGTGGTTGCCACACTTGAACAGGAAGGCTTTAACGCTTACGTCGTAGGCGGTTGCGTGCGTGACCTTCTACTTGGACTCCACCCAAAAGACTTTGATGTCGCCACTGACGCCACCCCCGAACAGGTAAAACAATTGTTCCGCCGCTCGCGCATCATCGGTCGGCGCTTTCAAATTGTTCATGTGCGTTTTGGCAGAGAAATAGTCGAGGTGACTACATTTCGCGCCCACCACACCACCGATACGAGGCCGGGGAAAGACACCTCTCGGCATTCTGAACACGGTATGTTATTGCGCGATAACGTCTTTGGGTCAATTGACGAAGACGCCCGCAGACGGGACTTCACCGTCAACGCGCTGTATTACCACCCTGGCGATAACACCATTTACGACTACGCCAACGGCATGGTCGATATTGCCGACAAAACTCTGCGGATTATCGGCGACCCTGTCGCCCGCTATCGCGAGGATCCGGTACGCATGCTGCGCGCCGCACGCTTTGCCGCGCGGCTAAATTTCTCACTCGCCCCTGACAGCACCAAGGTGATACCCGCTTCCGCGCACTTGCTCGGCGCTATTTCTTCCGCGCGGCTTTTTGAGGAAACCCTCAAGCTGTTTATGAACGGCCATGCGCTGGCAACCTGGCGGCAACTACACACGCTACATCTGGACCTACAACTGTTCCCTGAATCAGCAAAGTTGGTCGCAGACGATGAGTTTAATCGCCGCTTTATCGATCAGGCGCTGACCAACACCGATGATCGCGTTAACAGTGGCAAGCGGGTCACGCCTGCTTTTCTGTTTGCAGCGCTATTGTGGCCAGCCGTATGTGAACTGAAGAAGCGTCTGGAAAAAAGTGGCGAATCACCACTTGATGCGCTGCAACACGCGGCAGCCGATGTCACCGGGAAACAGGTCAAACGTCTGGCTATTCCGAAGCGCTTTAGTATCCCCATGCGAGAAATATGGGAATTGCAAGCACGTCTGACGCGCCGCAATGGACAACAGGCCTTTCGTCTACTCACTCACCCGCGGTTTCGAGCAGCCTATGATTTCGTATTGCTGCGCGAACAAAGTGGTGAGGATTTACTTGGCCTCGGTGACTGGTGGACACAGTTTCAGGACGCTGACGAAGACCAGCGCACAACTATGGTCAAAGCTCTTGGCGACCAGGGGCGACCCAGAAAGCGCCGATCTCGGACCCGAAAGCCGCCACGGAATGCGGACTGAAGTTTATATCGGGCTGGGCAGCAATCTTGCCTGTCCCGATCGGCAAATGCGGCGTGCTATCACCGCTATAGCCAGACTGCCAGCAACGCGACTGACCAACACCGCATCCTGGTATCAAACCCGCGCCGTCGGCCCCGGGCGACAGCCCAATTACCTCAATACAGTCGTGGCGATTGTCACTGCGCTATCACCGCTGCGCCTGCTCAAAGCGCTGCAGGACATCGAACGCCAACAGGGCCGACGGCGCATTGTTCGCTGGGGCCCCAGAACCATTGACCTGGACATCCTGTTATATGGTAAGCAAACGATGCATTCCAAAAAGCTAACCATCCCCCATCCTCGCCTCACACAGCGGAATTTTGTGCTTTTTCCGCTGGCCGATATTGCACCCGATCTGGTGTTACCCGATACCACACCGCTGCGGCAGCTATTGGCAAACTGCGGCACAGCAGGTATCGTCCGCGTCAAAGCTGGAGAGACTAGTGGAAGTACTGGCTAACGACATCGCCCTCAACTTAAATACCGACACGCTCCCGCGTTTTATCGCGATAGAGGGGCCCGTCGGCGTCGGCAAGACTGCTCTGGCCAAGCGTCTGGCGGCCACGTTTAACTACGACACCCTGCTCGAACAGGCAGACGAAAATCCATTTCTGGAACGCTTTTATAATGACCGACCTGGCGCCGCGCTGGCGACACAACTCTACTTCCTGTTTCAGAGGGTGCGGCAAATAGAGCAATTGCGCCAGGGTGACATGTTCAAACTGGTCCGAATTGCCGATTTCCTGATCGACAAGGATCCGTTATTTGCCCAGGTCACACTCGATGATGACGAGTTACGGCTGTATCAGAATGTCTATGAACAGCTCACCATCGATAGCCCCGTTCCGGATCTGGTGATCTATTTACAGGCACCCAGTGAAGTGTTGATTGAGCGCATAAATCAACGCGGCGTCGCCATGGAGCGGAATATCGACAAAAGTTATCTCAGCGCGCTGAACGAGGCCTATCGGCAATTCTTCCACTACTATGATCGCTCCCCGCTACTGATCATTAATGCTGCGGAAATAGACCCGGTGCGCAATGACCAGGACTACCGAAACCTGGTGGAATACCTGCTAACCATCAAAAGCGGACGTCATTACTACAACCCCCAAGCGCACAGCTAAGCGAGCCCAGTTTATGAAGGCAGTTACTATCCATACGCTCAACAACCTCAAGGCCGCACACGAAAAATTTCCGGTTATCACCGCCTACGACAGTGCTTTCTCACGGCAGATTGAACTCGCCGAAATAGAAGTGGTACTGGTTGGGGATTCGCTCGGCAATGTCGTACTCGGTTACGAGAGCACCGTGCCGGTGACCATGTCAGACATGCTACACCACACCGCTGCGGTTGCCCGTGGCAACAATAAGTCACTGATAATTGCCGACATGCCGTTTATGTCCTACTCAAATAAGGCTATGACTCTGGATAATGCCGCACTACTGATGCAGGCGGGCGCCCAGATGGTTAAGGTCGAAGGCGGTGCGTGGCTGGAGGAGTCGGTTTTCATGCTGGCGGAGCGGGGTATTCCCGTATGCGGGCACCTTGGACTCACCCCCCAATCGGTCAACAAGCTCGGTGGCTATAAAGTCCAGGGCCGGGACGCAGAAGCTGCACAGCAAATTTTTAATGACGCGGAGATATTGCAGGGTGCAGGTGCAGATTTATTGGTGCTGGAATGTGTGCCTGGCGAGCTGACCGCTCGCATAGCGCAGCATTTGACCATTCCTGTCATTGGCATCGGTGCGGGACCGGATGCTGACGCACAGGTGCTGGTGCTGTATGACATGCTCGGATTTTCACCGCGCATACCGAAATTCACCAAAAATTTTCTCACCGAAACAGGCAATGTTCAGGAGGCGCTTCAGGCCTATGCCAGGGCCGTGCGAAGCGGCGCGTTCCCACAACCAGAGCACTGTTTTTCCTGACTGTGCGGCCCCGACTATCAATGCGTGGCCACGGGTCTATAACACTCAATATCATCCGCCACTGTCACCACCGCAAAATAGCTTGAGTGAACTAATGCAAACTCACTGCGTTTGGCAAAATAAGCGGTGTAAGGTTGCTATGACGAGACTCACCCTGGCATTATCAAGACGGTAATAGATAGTCTGCGCTTCCCGCCGCGTCGCGACGGCGCCTGCGTGGCGCAGGGTCGCCAGGTGCTGTGATAACGCGGATTGACTAAGCGGCACACGCTCGTTGAGCTCACTGACTGACAGCTCACCGGCAACCAGCGAGCACAAAATCATCAGCCGATTACTGTTCGCCAACATCTTTAGCAATTGCTCGGCCTCATGGGCATGAACGGTTAGCTGCTCAATATTAATGTCCAGGATTTCGCCTGCGTTTGCTCCCTTGGTCATTTTGACCTCACCATACTCATCCCTTACTCAGCTGTCTCAAATTTACGTAACGCTACCCCAGAGCTTCGACTATCAACGACCTGGCGTCCCATGACAAATTATAGCGCCTCAGCGAAGAACATCCCCACCTGAGATCAGCAACGACCAGTCACCCCTGACCATCGGTTATTAAATTATATATTGCTAATTTAATATTTGCTAATATACTAAAATCTGCCACTGTGACATTGAGGTTGTTCCGATGGAGGTAAAAAGCTATTTTCATACTGACTCATCTACATTTACCCACCTGGTGTGGGACACTGCATCAAACGAAGCCCTGGTTGTCGACCCTGTCCTCGACTTCGATTATAAATCAGGTGCTACCAGTACTGTCTCGGCAGACAACCTGATCAATGAAATTGTCCGCCTTAATTTAAAAGTTAAATATATTTTCGAAACCCATGCCCATGCCGACCACCTCAGCGCAGCTCCCTATATCCGGCAAGTGTGTGGCGGACAGACAGGTATCGGCGCGAAAATCCCCCAGGTCCAGCAGGTATTCAAAGATATCTTTAACATCGCTGATTTGGCTGTGGACGGCAGTCAGTTTGACCTGCTGCTGGCTGAAGGAGACACACTGACACTGGGGCAGTTACCGCTTAAGGTCCTGGCAACGCCAGGCCATACACCAGCCTGCGTTTCCTACCAGATTGGTGACGCGATATTTATTGGAGATACCTTTTTTGCACCGACATACGGCACAGCCAGAGCAGATTTTCCGGGGGGTAGTGCGGCCACGCTGTACCAGTCCCTGCAGCGCCTGTTAAGCTTTCCAGACCAAACGCGACTCTTCCTCTGTCACGATTATCCGGCCAGGGGCGACAAGCCGGAGCCCGTGCATAGCGTTGCTGAACAGCGAACGAAAAATATACACATGCAGGGGGACAGGGCTTCCGACTACATCAAGTTACGCAACGACCGAGACGCACAACTGGACATGCCGACGCTGATATTACCCTCCATTCAGGTCAATATACGGGCTGGCGAGTTCCCTCCACCGGACGACAACGGTGTGAGTTATCTAAAAATCCCCCTTAATCAATTTTGACAGGAGCAGAGCATGCACCAATTTATTCTGGCCGCCATCGGCGGAGGGCTAATCGGCACCGCTGCGGTGATGATGATGGGGCTTACTGGCCGCATCGCTGGCGTTAGCGGCATTCTATCCGGTGCGTTTACGGAAGCGGGCGAAGACCGACTATGGCGCGTCCTGTTTGTGGTCGGAATTATTATCGGTGGCGCGATTCCGGCCCTGCTATCAGCGGACTTTAAACCGCCGCAACCCAGTGCCGGTATGCTGGCAACCATTGTCGGCGGTCTCGCTGTCGGTCTTGGCACAGGCCTCGGCAGTGGCTGCACCAGTGGCCACGGTATTTGCGGTATTTCACGGCTGTCACCGCGCTCCCTGGTCGCCACATGCACGTTTATGGCGGCCGGATTTATCTGCGTATACCTGCTCCGTCACGTCTTTGGAGGATAACAAGATGACTACTCAAAAAACGGGCAAACTTGTCGCCTCACTGGCATCCGGCGTCGTCTTCGGCCTCGGGCTGGCGATATCTGGCATGACTAACACCGACCGTGTACAGGGTTTTCTCGACCTGGCCGGGCACTGGGATCCCACCCTGGCGTTCGTGATGGGCAGCGGACTTATCGTCGCTTTCGTCGGTTACAAGTGGGTACTGAAGAATCCGGCACCGTTGTTTGCTCCGGCATTCTCATTGCCGACCAAAACAGATATCGACAAACCCTTATTGATCGGCGCCATCCTGTTCGGCGTTGGCTGGGGCCTGGTCGGGTATTGCCCTGGTCCGGTGCTTGCCGGTCTAAGCTACGGGTACACCGCGACATTGGTGTTCGCGCCAACCATGATTGTCGGGTTATTATTGGCGCGGCCCCTCGCAAAGTTATTCTGAAGTGGTTGCCCATCGCCCGTGGCGGCAGGCATGACGCCTTGTCTGTTCTGTCGGGGGAGACGTCCAGCCTGAGATTATCCCGGCATCTCCATTTGCAATCACATAGCTGCAGACCATAAATTCGGGTTATATCGCCGACAATAGAGGACAGATCGTGCCATCGTGTATGCCTGGCTGTACCCACCTTAGGTTATGTCGAGTCGATCACAGTCCGTCTCACTCTGTCGTTCTAGCATTTCTGGAGGTGCTCCTGCGGCCCAGGCGTCGCTGCTTGAGCCGCTGAAAACGTAACCATCAAGCTGGCGATGAGATTGCCTTTGACTCTCAACCATTGCCAGCCACGGCGGATATCAGGTATGGCCGACAGAGAGGAATTAAATTGTCATACAACAGTTCCCATACCGCGTGTAAACCTATAAGCTTCAGCCATGTTTTCGATATAGTTCATGTGGTTACATAATTTTATTTATGCAATGTCTATAATAAGACGATACACCCTGTGCTCCGCGCCGCCTGATCCAGGGGGTGCTAACGCTGTGGCAGTAGCCAACACGGCTAAGCTCGCTTTCTTCGGGCTTCAGCGATTTGCGAGCGTGACAGCAATTGTTATCAGCTGCGCCATGGCAGCCTTTTTACCCTCTGGATTTGCACAAAGTGCCGATGATCTGTCGGTAACCGCAGCCAACGCTCAGGCTGAGATAAGCGCGAAACCCGAGACTGGGGCACAAACCAAAGCCGCGACACCAGCAACACAAGCCAAAGTAATATCCAAACCCAGAACGGCAGCGCTATCGGGCCCAATAACCAGCGATGACAAGGTCGACAGCAGTGACAGGGATGACGAAGGCAGCGAGAGCAGCAAACCGTCTGCCGGTCCAACCAATAAACTCGGGCTCCCAGTTAAGACGCCCTTAAAATCCACTGCCGGGACGAGCCAAAAGGTCAGAAAGAAATCGGCAACGAAAACTCCCGCGGCCAAAATTCCCACCAACTCTGCCCCGCGCCTGCTCTTCAGCCCGGTGCCCCTCGCCGCCAGTGTCGACCTAAGTCAGCCACTGCAGGATCGCAGCGCATTCCGCACCCCGCAATTGCTCGAGGATGACGAGGCCGAAACGGAATCTGTCGCGGCTGCATCGCTTGACAGGGCCGCCGACGGAGAACTGGCACCATCTCAATCAGGGGAGCCGTTACCCCCCGTCAAAGAACATCTGGTGATGCTGGGCACTGAGGTACCACCTGGCACGTCCGCGCGACTAAGCTGGAAACCCGACCAGTCTTTTGAAGGCATTGCCACGCCGACACCGGTGCTGGTTATCAATGGGGTCAAACCGGGGCCTACTCTGTGTTTGACCGCAGCAATTCACGGTGATGAACTCAACGGTATCGAAATCGTCCGTCGGGTACTTTATGCCCTGGACGAAAAAAAGCTCAACGGCACTGTCATTGGCGTACCGATAGTCAATATCCAGGGCTTCCATCGCACGTCACGCTACCTGCCCGATCGGCGTGACCTGAACCGCTACTTCCCCGGCAACACCAACGGTAGCTCAGCGTCGCGTATAGCCTATTCGTTCTTCAATGAAGTTATCCGTCACTGTGATGCGCTGGTTGATCTGCACACGGGGTCTTTTCACCGCACAAATCTGCCCCAGGTTCGGGCTAATTTGACGGACCCAGGCATTGTCGATTTATCGCAGAGTTTTGGCGCAACCGTGGTATTGCACAGCAAAGGCCAACTGGGCACGTTGCGACGAGCTGCCGCAGACGCCGGTATTCCGTCAATAACGCTGGAAGCCGGGGAACCGATGCGCTTGCAGCTAAAGGCGGTCAACCACGGCGTAAAAAGTATTGAAACGCTGCTGAACAAAAAGAACATGTACCACCGGATGAGCTTCTGGGGTGAACCGCAGCCGGTGTTCTACCGTTCCAGATGGATTCGCGCCGATCAGGGCGGCATTCTGTTTAGCGAGGTGAAACTGGGTGAACGTGTTGACAAAGGCGAACTGCTTGGCACCGTCACGGATCCCATCACTAACGTCCGTTCAGAGATTTACTCGCCGTTTAATGGTCGGGTGCTCGGTCACGCGTTGAACCAGGTCGTCATGCCTGGTTTTGCCGCCTTCCGAATCGGCATCGAAGCCGCCGACAAGGGTGTTATCAAACAGCTACCCGACGAAGGCGAAACGCCCGAGGAAACAGAGGAAAACAAGGAACTGGAAGCCGCGGAAATTCTGCGACGCGCACGCGCACAGCAAACCGCTCAGGATGACATAGACGACGCACTTGAAGTGTCTGAGTGATCACCCGTAGAGCCACCCGCTGAGAACAACACTCTCTGTACCACGATAATCAGCGAGCGAAGACATGACACCTTTTCAGGCGATTCTCGATTTCTGGTTTAAAGAATTAAACCCCGCCCAGTGGTGGCGCAAAGATCGCGACGTTGACCATACCATCGCCGTAAGGTTTGGCGAACTACACTGCGCTGCAGCCCGTTGTGAACTTTACCAATGGCGCGATCAGCCGTTGGGGCGACTGGCTGAAATCATCGTACTCGATCAGTTTTCCAGGAATTTATACCGCGACTCGCCGCTGGCTTTTGCACAGGACTCAGTGGCCCTCGCCCTGGCGCAGGAGGGCATTGCACTGCACGCTAACCAGAATCTCATCGCCCGCGAAAAAGCTTTTTTCTATATGCCCTTTATGCACAGCGAGTCTCCGCAGATTCACGAATTGTCGATAGCTTTATTCAGTGAACCGGGGCTTGAAGGCAACCTCCGCTCGGCGCACCAACACAAAACCATTATTGACCGCTTTGGCCGCTACCCTCACCGCAATAAAATACTGGCTCGCGACTCAACGACAGAGGAGCTAACCTTTCTGGAGCACACCGGCTCTTCATCCTGACCATTAGTGTCTTAACTGACAGTTGTGCCAGGCAAAAATAACGTCCGAAATCACCCAAAGCCCTTGACTCCTCCCTTTCAGCGCCGCCATTTGTAGCACCGGGATGCCTGGCAGCACCACTCCCAGCCCTTCACTTCCAGCCCAAGACTTTTAACC
Source organism: Porticoccaceae bacterium (assembly GCA_041622295.1). Classification (GTDB taxonomy): domain Bacteria; phylum Pseudomonadota; class Gammaproteobacteria; order Pseudomonadales; family Porticoccaceae; genus HB2-32-21. The sequence goes on along the minus strand of JBFJZC010000030.1, from coordinate 3,194 downwards.
CCACCACTTGCGGTACACTGGCGCGCTGTCTGTCGTTCCTCTTCGCTGATTCCCTTGCCGGAGTACCTTGTTGGCCAATAACCCTGTTAAAAAATTGTCGTCCATTACCCAGCTATTTAAGTTTATTGCGCCCTACCGCTGGCGCTGGCTGAGCGCCGTGGCCGCGCTACTGATCACCGCCGCAATCACTCTGACCATCGGCCAGGGTGTGCGCATGGTTATCGACGAGGGGTTTGTAGCTGGCTCCAGCGAGCAATTAAAAAGCGCCGTATTTTTTCTATTCAGCCTCGCTGTATTGATGTCCATAGGCACCTTTATCCGGTTTTATCTGGTTTCCTGGCTTGGGGAACGGGTTAGCGCCGACATACGCACAGCGGTGTTCGACAACATGGTCACCATGGACTCTGCTTTTTTCGATACCACGCGCAGCGGCGAGATTACCTCCCGGTTGACCACTGACACCACGTTGCTGCAAACCATCATCGGCAGCTCTTTTTCACTGGCGTTGCGCAGCAGTATTTCCATGGTCGGCGCACTGATTATTCTGCTGATCACCAACCTCAAGCTAACCCTGATCATTTTTGCTTGCGTGCCGATAGTCCTGCTGCCAATTCTCATTTTTGGTCGCCGGGTACGCACGCTGTCACGGAAAAGTCAGGACTCTATTGCCGACGTCGGCACCTATGCTGGCGAGATTATTCAATATATTAAAACTGTGCAGAGTTACACGCGGGAAAACGAGGAGAAGGCCGCCTTTAAAGGTGAAGTAGAAAAAGCCTTTACCATTGCAAAACGCCGCATCGGCCAACGTGCCATGTTGATTGCGGCGGTGATTCTGCTGATCTTTGGCGCACTCTCCGGCATGCTCTGGGTGGGCGGCAACGACGTCATCAACGGTGTCATGAGCCCCGGTGACCTGGGCGCCTTCGTCTTCTACGCGCTGCTGGTCGCCATGGGCGTAGCCACACTCTCCGAAGTGTACGGCGAATTGCAGCGAGCTGTCGGCGCGACAGATCGCCTGATGGAATTGATGACGGCTACCCCCAGCATCACCAGCCCGGCTACGCTCGCCAGCTCCACACCGGCCGTCACTACCGCACCCCCTTCTACGCCAGCCCCGGACACCCATCAGTTACACGCCGAAATTATCATAGACAACGTTACTTTTGCCTACCCTTCGCGGCCGGATCAACCCGCACTGGTCGACTTCTCGCTGGCTATTCCCGAAGGCGGCATCATCGCGCTGGTCGGCCCTTCCGGGGCCGGTAAGTCGACCGTTTTTGAATTGCTGCAACGTTTTTATGACCCGCAAACTGGCGCGATCAAGCTAGGTGGTATGGATTTGCGCGACTTCGACCCCCAGCAATTGCGCCGGGAATTTGGCGTCGTTGCGCAACATCCCGCGCTATTTAGTGCCGATGTCTTACATAACATCCGTTACGGCAAGCCCGATGCCAGCGATGAAGAGGTCATCGCCGCAGCCAGGGCCGCCTACGCCCATGAATTTATTACGCAGCTGCCGGACGGCTATCAAAGTTACCTGGGCGAGCAGGGGGTGCGGCTCTCCGGTGGCCAGCGTCAGCGCATTGCCATTGCACGTGCGATTCTTAAAGACCCGCGCATTTTGTTGCTGGATGAAGCCACCAGCGCGCTGGATACACAAAGCGAATTTCAGGTGCAACTCGCATTGGACAAATTAATGGAGAATCGCACCACCGTGATCATTGCGCACCGCCTTTCAACCGTCGTCCACGCCGACCGAATTGTGGTGATGGATCACGGCCGGTGGGTCGCCAGCGGCACCCACGATGAACTGCTGGAGGGATCCGCCCTATACGCCAGCCTGGCCACACACCAGTTTCGTCGTAGCACCTAGTTCGTCGTAGCACCTAGCTATCGCTGTCAAGGAATCGATTTAAAGAAGCGGTTTCGCCCGCCTGGGGCGGGACTAAACAATCACCTAATGGTGCGCTCATCATGCTCTCGCGTTGGCGAAAGGCGCTTCATGAGGCCCAACTGCCAGACAACGGGCCAGAGACCCTTGAGCGTGATGACTAATAAAGCAACCTGTGCTCCACAGTCACGCTGCACTATCCGCGACATATGTCATATTGAGTCAGTGCGCGCTAGAATCCAGACCATGAATAAAAATGCTGACGTAGAAAAATTCCGCACTGACGTGGTCAGCTGGATCGAGCGCAATTATCCAGCTGAGCTTCGGCAAACGCCGGGGGCAACCGGGTCAGACCCGCAACAATCTAAAATCTACGAACAGCTCTGGTTGCAGCGCCTGGCCGAATCCGGCTATCTCGCGCCAACCTGGCCGCACGAATACGGTGGTGCCGAGCTTGATGCCGAACAGGCCCGTGTGCTGGCTCAGGAAATGCGGCGCGCCGAGGTGCGCTCAACGCCCATCAGCGCCGGTTTGTCCCTGCTCGGACCGGTATTACTCGAACACGGCACGCCAGAACAGAAACAGCAGCACCTGCCAAAAATCGCCCGCAATGAAGTGTTCTGGTGTCAGGGTTACAGCGAGCCCGGATCCGGTTCTGACCTGGCCAGCCTGTCGACACGTGCCGACCTGGATGGTGATGAATTTGTCGTTAACGGGCAAAAAATATGGACATCCCATGCCGATGTTGCCGACTGGATGTTTTGTCTGGTGCGCACTGACCGCAATGCACCGCAGCACGAGGGTATCAGTTTTTTGTTGATTAACATGAAGACGCCGGGCATATCAGTGGCACCCATACGTCTGATTAGCGGACCATCGGCTTTCTGCCAGACCTTCTTTGACAATGTTCGCGTGCCCAAAACCAACTTGATGGGTCAACTCGGACAGGGCTGGACACTGGCCAAGCAACTGCTCCAACACGAGCGCCAGGCCCTTGGCTCTATTGGCCGTGGTGACGCGCGACGGGCCTTAACCTTACCCGAACTGGCCACACAGGAAGTCGGTGTTGATGGCGCCGGACGGATCATCGACCCCATTATTCGACATCAGGTGGCGCAATGTGAACTCGATAGCCTGGCACTGCGCCTCACCATGAGCCGTAGTGCCGATGAAGCCAGAACCGGTCGCAGCAGTGCGCATATCGCTTCCATGCTGAAGCTGTCCGGAAGTGAGCTAACTAACCGTCGCCATGAGTTAATGATCAGTATCCGCGGCGCTGACGGAATCGGCTGGGCGGGCC
>JBFJZC010000029.1:0-16244 GCA_041622295.1 Porticoccaceae bacterium | reverse complement strand
ATGGGGAAGATGTGGTGTTTTCACAATTACTGGGCAAAGTTGTCTTCATCAATTATTGGGCAGATTGGTGCCGACCCTGTCGTGTAGAAATTCCAGAGCTAAATGCATTTGCCGAACAATACCAGGATGAAGTGACGGTGCTGTCGGTGAACTTCGACGGGGTGCACGGCGCTCGACTGGCAAAGCAGGTAAAGTCACTGGATATCAGATTTGATACCTTGCTCGTAGACCCTCGTGCAATGTTTGGCGCTACGGCCAGTGGCGCATTACCGGAAACCCTCGTCATTGATCGCACAGGCGTGCTGTTCAGCGTGCTGATTGGCCCTCAAACCAGCGACTCCCTTAATGAAATACTGCAGAACGTACCGTAAAGGCCAGGCGTTACTCCCAACCGCCACGTCGGTGATCAGTTTGCGAAAGTGCCAGCTAGGGGTCAGTCCTTTTTGGGATCAAAAAGTTTCAACACTTTTTCTTCGGGGTCTCTGGTTTGACTGGCCTGATTAAGTTTCTGTAAATAGCGTTGCCACAACTCCTCACGGTTTGTGTGTAAGTCCCGTAAATAGAGCCAGCTGAATATACCCGTGTTGTGGCCGTCGTCGAACTCAATCAGCAGGGCGTAGTGTCCCGCTGGTTGCAGGCCTTTGATTTTGACATTTTTCTTGCCGTGCTGAAGCACTTCTTCGCCGGGGCCATGGCCTCTGACCTCGGCGCTGGGCGAATGCACGCGTAGAAACTCGCCGCTAAAAATAGCGGTGCTGCCGTCTGCATAACCCAACTCCAGGCTACCGTCCTTCTTGTGAAGCTTAACTTTTTCAGGGGTCATTGCGGTTCCACTTAGCGCAGGTTTGGCAAAAGCTGGTTGGTTAACGCTGGTTTTTACCAGAAATTAGTCGGGTTGAAGCCGAGTTACAAAATAAAGCGTGATAAATCTTCATTCCGGGAAAGTTCGTCCAGATGTTTGTCAACAAAGTCGCCGTCAACAACCACTACGCCGCCGGATGCACCCAGGTCTGCAGCGGTGAACGAGGCGTCTTCGAGCAAACGCTCTAGAACAGTGTGTAGGCGCCGGGCACCGATATTTTCAGTACGCTCGTTGACGTGCCAGGAGATTTCGGCAACACGCCGCACACCCTCTTCGGTGAACTCTATCTGCAAACCTTCGGTGGCGAGCAGTTCGCGGTATTGCGTGGTCAACGATGCCTTTGGTTCTACCAGAATCCGTTCGAAATCATCTGCATCAAGCGGCTCGAGTTCCACCCGGATAGGGAGTCGTCCCTGCAGCTCCGGAATGAGATCGGATGGCTTCGACAGGTGAAAGGCGCCGGAGGCGATAAACAGGATGTGATCGGTTTTTATCATGCCGTACTTGGTGGAGACGGTGCAGCCTTCAATCAGCGGCAGCAGATCCCGCTGCACTCCTTCGCGCGATACATCTGCGCCCGAGGTTTCGCCGCGCCTGGCCACCTTGTCGATCTCATCAATAAAAACAATACCATTTTGTTCGGCGCTGGAGACGGCCTGCGTTTTGATGTCGTCGTCGTTGACCAGCTTGGCGGCTTCTTCGTCGATAAGTAGCTTTGTGGCCTGGGCGACGGTCATCTTGCGAGATTTGGTGCGCCCGCTGCCACCCATGTTAGCGAACATGCTCTGCAACTGATTGGTCATTTCCTCCATGCCGGGGGGTGCCATGATTTCGACGCCGATAGGTGTGGCGCTCACCTGTATTTCGATTTCCTTGTCGTCGAGCTGGCGTTCGCGCAGTTTTTTGCGAAACAGCTGGCGCGTGCTGGAGTCTTTTTCTGAATCGTCGCCCCTGGCGGGCGGCAGCAGTGCATCAAGAATACGTTCTTCGGCGGCGTCCTCAGCGCGCTGGCGAACCTTCCCCATTTCCTGTTCGCGCAGTAGTTTCACTGATGTTTCCACCAGGTCGCGAATAATGGACTCCACATCGCGACCGACATAGCCGACCTCGGTGAACTTGGTTGCCTCCACCTTAATAAACGGTGCGTTGGCAAGCCGCGCCAGGCGCCGCGCAATTTCAGTTTTACCGACGCCAGTCGGCCCGATCATGAGGATATTTTTCGGTGTGATTTCGTTGCGTAGCTCTTCGGGTAATTGCATCCTGCGCCAGCGATTGCGCAAGGCAATCGCAACCGCACGTTTGGCTTTGCCCTGTCCGACGATATGCCGGTCAAGCTCATGAACGATTTCACGAGGGGTCATATTAGACATTTAATGCTCCGTACAGCGTTACATACTCAGTACAAGGTCAGGTTACACGCGCACCACGATATTGTGTTTCTGGGACTATTTGTTAACGGGGGCTATGTATTGGCGGGCTCATGTATTAACGATAGTCCAGCTCTTCGATAGTGTGGTTGTGATTCGTATAGACACAGATATCCCCAGCTATTTGCAGACCTTTCTCGACAATTTCACGGGCATCGAGGTCGGTGTTGTCGAGCAGGGCCCTGGCGGCGGATTGCGCAAAAGGGCCCCCAGAGCCGATAGCGATGATATCGTTCTCCGGCTCAATGACATCGCCATTGCCAGTGATGATCAGCGATGCCTCCTTGTCGGCGACTGCCAGCAGGGCTTCAAGGCGACGTAACATGCGATCGGTGCGCCAGTCCTTGGCTAGCTCAACCGCAGCGCGCACCAGGTTGCCACGATGTTGTTCCAGCTTGGCTTCAAAGCGTTCAAAAAGTGTGAAGGCGTCGGCGGTGCCGCCAGCGAAGCCAGCGATGACGTTATTGTTGTGCAGGCGGCGAACCTTGCGGGCATTGCCTTTCATGATGGTATTACCCATGCTGACCTGACCGTCCCCGCCAACCACGACCCTGCCGTTGCGCCGAACCGAAAGAATAGTGGTGCCGCGATACTGTTCCAAGGAATTCTCCAGCGTAAGTAGTGGCTCTATGGTGGGGGCGAAGGCGATGAATTTCAACGATCAGCAGCGATGAATCCGCAGTGATGATCTTGGCGGCACGCTGGCACACCGCTACACTGCGCGACGTTATCAGGGTCTAAGCCGACGTGGAATCACTGGAGTCAAAGAGTTGAGCGAGCGTAAGCAATCTGGGCAGCCCGCCACTCCGCCGCGCCGGGGTTTGTTGCGTTCTAGCGCCGTGGTTGGTTCGATGACCATGATATCGAGGGTGCTGGGGCTGGTGCGCGATGTGGTTCTGGCCCGCGTTATTGGCGCCGACAGTTTTGCTGATGCGTTTTTTGTCGCCTTCAAAATTCCCAACTTTCTGCGCCGTCTATTTGCGGAAGGCGCTTTCTCCCAGGCTTTTGTGCCGGTGTTGGCGGAATATCGAGAAAAGGGTGGTAATGCGGCGGTCAGAGAACTGAGTGACCGCGTTGCGGGTGCCTTAGGCTCGGTGTTGATCTTGCTCACCGCACTGGCGGTGATTGGTGCGCCGGTGCTGACGGTAGTCTTCGCGCCCGGCTTCTGGAATGACGCAGCTAAATTCCAGGCTACCAGCGATATGATTCGCATTACCTTTCCCTATCTGCTGTTCATCTCGTTGACCGGTCTGGCCGGTGCTATCCTGAATAGCTACGACCGGTTCGCGGTGCCGGCATTTACACCGGTGTGGTTGAACGCTTGTTTAATCGGTGCCGCTTTGCTGGCGGCGCCGTGGTTCTCCCGGCCGGTTTACGCTTTGGCCTGGGGCGTGTTTGCAGCGGGAATTATCCAGCTACTCTTTCAGTTGCCTTTTCTGGCGGCGATTCATCAATTTCCCCGACCCCGTTGGGATTGGCGTCATGGCGGTGTCCGGAAAATCCTCAGATTGATGGGGCCAGCGATGTTTGGTGTGTCGGTAAGCCAGATCAACCTGTTACTGGACACGGTGATCGCATCGTTCCTGCCGACTGGCAGTGTGTCGTGGCTGTACTATTCAGACAGACTGGCTGAGCTGCCGCTGGGCGTCTTTGCGGTGGCGGCGGCCACGGTAATTCTGCCGAGCTTGTCTCGCCAGCACGCCGCTCAGTCTTCGGCGACGTTTAATGCAACCTTGAATTGGGCGCTGCGCTTCGTCTTACTGATCGCGATTCCTGCGTCTGTGGCGCTGGTGATTATTGCGGAACCGGTCCTGACGCTGTTGTTTTACGACGGCGAGGCCATCACTCGTCGCGATATCGCCATGTCTGTCTGGAGCTTGCAGGCTTACGCTGCGGGCGTCATCCCTTTTATGTTGATCAAGGTACTGGCACCTGGATACTACGCCCGGCAGGATATCAGGACACCGGTGCGCATCGGTGTCATCGCCATGGCGTCCAACATGGTGATGAATATCGCATTGGTGGTACCACTGCACCACTATTGGGCCATTGGTCACGCCGGTCTGGCCCTCGCCACCACATTGTCGGCTTTTCTGAATGCCGGTTTGCTGTACAGAGGTTTACGGCAGCAGGCGATCTATGTGCCGGCGGAAGGTTGGCGAAAAATGCTGGGCATCATGGTTTTCGCCAATGTGGTGATGGCCGCCGTGCTGCTGATCGGTGTTAATTATGTTGAGGACTGGATTTCGCTGCGTAGTTTTGATCGTTTATGGTCGACGGGTGCTCTGTGTTTGATGGGTCTGGGTGCTTACCTGTTGACGCTGCTGCTCTGCGGTCTGCGCATATCTCATTTTCGTCAGTCCGATGGTTAGCGATAGGTAGTTAGCCGCAGCACCCCGGAAATACCTACTTTAAGCCCCATGGCTGGGTTATAATTTTGCGCCTTTATATACGGAGGTCGAGCCGGAATTACTGGCTGCTTATCGTGAAGCTGTGCCAAGAGTTTTTTATTCGTGGGTTGCACAATCTGCGCGCTGAACATTGTGGCAGTGTTGCCACAATAGGGTCCTTCGACGGCCTGCATGTCGGTCACCGGGCCATCGTCGAGCAGGTCAAGGAAAGAGCCTCACATTATCGTATGCCGTCGGTAGTCATGATGTTTGAGCCACAGCCGAGAGAGTATTTTTCCGGCGAACAGGCCCCGGCTCGGCTGATGCGGATGCGCGAAAAAGCAGATGCGCTGTGTCAGGCAGGGATAGATCGGGTTTTCTGTGTGCGCTTTAACCGCGCCTTGTGTGAGCTGTCAGCACAGCAATTTATAGACAATCTGCTAGTTCATGGGCTCGGTATTAAATGCCTTGTGATCGGAGATGACTTTCGTTTTGGCTGTGATCGGGAGGGTGATTTCGCCATGCTGGCGGCTCAGGGCCAGCAGTACGGCTTTGAGGTGGTTGATACGCGCACGGTCAGTCTTGATGGGCAGCGGGTCAGCAGTACGCGTATTCGCGGTGAGTTGGATGCAGGTAATTTCGCGGAAGCGGAACGCTTGCTCGGCAAGGCTTTCTGTATTACCGGGCGGGTGGTGTATGGCCAGCAACTGGGTAGACAATTAGGTGTGCCGACCGCCAATGTCAACCTGCACCGCTATAGAGCGCCTTTGCAGGGGGTCTTCGCGGTTGAGGTGCTGCTTGACGGGAAGCGAATACCTGGCGTTGCCAATGTGGGGGTGCGACCCACGGTCGGTGATCTCGTTAAACCGGTGCTGGAAGTGCACTTGCTGGGCTGGAAGGGCGATATTTACGGTCGCCGCATCGCGGTTGAGTTTAAACGCAAACTTCGTGAGGAACAGCGATTTACTACGCTTCAAGAGCTGGCGGCGAATATACAACAGGACATTGCCACCGCCCGAGAATATTTCTCGTTACCGGCGTGAGCAGCCAATGTCAGAATGACAGGATAATTCGACGAACAATTTATGAACGACTATAAAACGACCCTGAATCTGCCGCACACTGCTTTTCCTATGAAAGCAAATCTGGCGCAACGCGAGCCAGCAATCCTCAAGCAATGGCAGGTGACCAATCTTTATCAGGCTATCCGTACTGCGCGGGCGGGTCGCGAAAAGTTTGTTCTTCATGATGGCCCTCCCTACGCCAATGGCGACATCCATATCGGCCATGCTGTCAACAAGATCCTGAAGGATATTATTGTCAAAGCGCGCACCCTGGATGGTTACGATGCCCCCTATGTACCGGGCTGGGATTGTCACGGGTTGCCCATCGAACACCAGGTAGAAAAAAAACATGGTAAGGCTGGCGCGAAAATCGATCACAAAGCCTTTCGACAAAAATGCCGGGAATACGCCCTGCGCCAGGTCGATGGTCAACGCAAAGATTTTATTCGCCTGGGCGTGTTTGGCGATTGGGATAAACCCTATCTGAGTCTCGATTTTAGATACGAAGCCGACATCATTCGTTCACTCGGCAAGATTGTCGCCAACGGCCATCTGGTAAAGGGCTACAAGCCGGTTTACTGGAGCGTAGTGGGTGCCTCTGCGCTGGCTGAGGCTGAAGTCGAATACCAGGACAAAATCTCTTACTCCATCGATGTCAGTTTTTCGGTAGTTGATCAGCCAGCGTTTACGAACGCAGTTGGCGAACTCGGCGGAGAAGGCGATATTGCAGTGGTTATCTGGACCACCACGCCATGGACCCTGCCGGCCAATCAGGCGGTTTCGCTGCATCCAGACCTTGAGTACCAGGTGGTTCAGTGTCAACTGGACGGGCGCCTGCGACGGCTGCTGGTGGCCGCTGAACTGAGCGAATCCGCATTGGCGCGATGGGGAGCAGACAGTTTCGTGGTAGTGGGCAGATGTAAAGGCGCGCAACTGGAAGGCCTGCTATTGCAGCACCCCTTTTATGCTCGCCAGGTGCCGATAATTCTCGGCACTCACGTGACGACCGAGGCGGGGACCGGGGCGGTGCATACGGCACCAGACCATGGTGCCGACGATTTTGTGGTATCAAATAAATATGGCATTGATACGCTCAACTACATAGATGATCACGGTGTGTATCGGGATTGCGTAGAGATATTTGCCGGCGACCACGTTTACAAAGTAGATGACCGAATCGTTGCGCTGCTGGGTGATACCGGCCATTTGTTGGCCGCCAGCAAAATCACGCACAGTTTCCCGCATTGCTGGCGCACGAAAACACCGCTGATTTTCCGTGCCACACCGCAGTGGTTTATTAGCATGACGGCTAATGGCCTGCTCGATGCTGCCAGAGCCGCAGTCAAAAAAGTAAGCTGGGTGCCGGGCTGGGGTCAGGCGCGGATGGAGGCCATGCTCGATAACAGCCCCGACTGGTGTGTCTCGCGGCAACGTACCTGGGGTGTGCCTATCGCACTCCTGATAGATAAACAGACCGGTGATTTGCACCCTGACACTGACCGTTTGATCGAAAAAGTTGCGCAGCGCGTCGAGCAGGCGGGCATGGATGCATGGTACGACCTGGATATCGGTGAGCTGTTAGAAGACAAAGATGCAGATCACATTGCGCGCTACAGCAAAGTCACCGATACCCTGGATGTCTGGTTTGATTCGGGCGTTAGCCATGAAGCGGTATTGCGTCGGCGCCATGACCTGAGTTACCCGGCCGATCTTTACCTGGAAGGTTCGGATCAGCATCGCGGCTGGTTTCAGTCTTCGCTCAAGGCGGCAATCGCCATGAACGGTGACGCGCCTTACCGGGCGGTGCTCACTCACGGATTTACCGTAGATGCAGACGGCCGCAAGATGTCCAAATCGCTGGGTAACGTGGTTGCGCCGCAGCAGGTGATCAATGAACTGGGCGCTGACGTGTTGCGGCTATGGGTAGCCTCGACCGATTTCAGCGGTGAAATCACCGTTTCTGACGAAATTCTACGGCGCACTGCTGATTCCTATCGGCGTATACGTAACACCGTGCGGTTTTTGCTGGCCAACCTTGATGGTTTTGTGCCTGATCAGCATCTGGTGGCCAGGCAGGATATGCTTTCGCTCGACGGCTGGATCGTGGCCCGTACAGCCCAATTGCAGGCCGAAATCGTTGCGGCATATGATAGCTATAATTTCCATGCCATCTACCAGAAGCTGCACAATTTCTGCGCCAGCGACCTCGGCGGCTTATATCTGGACATCATCAAAGACCGACAATACACCTGTCAGGCCGATAGCCTGGCGAGACGTTCGGCGCAGACGGCGCTGTTTCATATTGTTGAAGCGCTGGTGCGCTGGATCGCGCCGATACTCAGTTTTACGGCCGAAGAAATCTGGCAGCTGATACCGGGGACGCGTGCGGAGTCTGTGCACCTGGCCGAGTGGTACGACCTGCAGCAGAGCACTAGCGGACAGGCCTTTGATGGCGTCGAATGGCGGCAGATTCTTGCTGTTAAAGAGGCGGCGAACAAGGCCTTAGAGGAGGCGCGCCGCGCGGGTTTGGTGAAAGGCGCGCTGGAAACCGAGATCACCCTCTATGCTGCGCCGGACCTGGCCCGGGTACTCGACAAGGTCGGCGACGAGCTGCGCTTTGTCACCATAACCTCGGCCGCTCAGGTCGTCAGTCTGGATCCTGACGCGGTCGATTGTCCCGGTGTCGCGACGACGATGAGTGGGCTGAGGATGGACATCAAACTCTCAGCTGACGATAAGTGTGTCCGGTGCTGGCACCACCGACCGGAAGTTGGTGTCAATGAAGAGCATCCGCAGCTGTGCGCGCGCTGTATTGACAATGTGCTGGGCGCGGGCGAGTTGCGTCGCTTTGCCTGAGGGCAGGGTGATGCTGCACGCTGGTTGTGGGGAGCAATGCTGATACCACGGGAGCGCTGTGACGAAGCAGTTCATGCGCCAGCGAGATAGGGCTATGAAAAACAGGCTGAAGGAAGTGATGACAAGACAAGCTACGACACATGCGCAATTAACTGAACACTCGGGGTTGGCGTCAGCCGTGGTCAAAACCCTGCTATGGCTGGCGCTTGCTGTGGCGCTACTGGTGCTTGATCAAGCCACAAAATCGCTAGCCAGTGGTGCTTTACGCTACGGTGAACAGGTGTTTGTTACCCCTTATTTCAACTGGACCATGCTGCACAATACCGGTGCGGCGTTCAGTTTTCTGAGTGATGCTGGCGGTTGGCAAAATGGGTTTTTCTGTGGGGTAGCCCTGCTGATTAGCACTGCCATCATCTATTGGCTTTATCGGGCGCCGCCAGCTGCGCACTGGCAAAACCTGGCGCTGACCCTGGTGTTGGGCGGTGCGCTGGGTAACCTTTACGACCGTTTGACGCTTGGCTATGTCATCGATTTTATTCAGCTCCACTATCAGGGCTATTACTGGCCGGCCTTTAACGTGGCGGATGCTGGCATTACCGTGGGCGCCGTCATCCTTGTGCTAACTTCGATTCTGACCAGGGATTCTGATGGGTGATGAAGCTCGTCCGAGCCTCTGCACTTTATTTAACCAAAGCTTAGTTAGCCAAAGCTGAGCTCGATCAGGTTTGGACGGTGAACAAATGTTGATTGATCGACACTCCCTTATAACTATGCACTTTTCGTTGGCGCTGGAGGATGGCTCCATCATTGACTCCAATTTCGCGGCGGCGCCCGTCAGCTTTACTCTCGGTGACGGTAATTTGCTGCCTGGATTCGAGAATCAGCTCCTTGGTTTGGCAGCTGGCGACAAGGCCACTTTCCGGATTACTGCGGAGCAAGGTTTCGGACAACACAACCCCAGTAACGTGCAGCAACTGAAGCGTAAACTGTTCCCGACTGATATGAACCTGGTACAGGGTCTTGTGGTGTCGTTTATGGACGCCGCCAGGGGCGAACTTCCAGGTGTCATTGCGGCGATCGACGGCGATGACATCGCCGTTGACTTTAATCATCCGCTGGCCGGCAAACTGATTGTGTTCGACGTTCACATTCTCGATGTCAGGAATACAGAACAGCGGACTTCGCCGGAAGTAAATGCGGTAAAGGATCTGGTGTGATGGAGATCAGACTGGCCAACCCTCGCGGGTTTTGCGCAGGCGTTGATCGCGCAATCGATATTGTCAATCGAGCCCTGGATCTGTTTGGTGCGCCGGTATATGTGCGTCATGAAGTGGTTCACAACAAGTTTGTCGTCGATACGTTGCGGCAGCGTGGTGCGATATTCGTTGACGAATTAGACGAAGTTCCCGATGGCGTCATTGTTATCTTCAGTGCCCATGGCGTGGCCAGGGCAGTTCGGGATGAGGCGAAAAAGCGGCAGCTGAAGGTATTTGATGCCACCTGCCCGCTGGTCACTAAAGTGCACCTGGAAGTCGAACGGTTTGCCCAGGCAGGCTTTGAGTGTTTGCTGATAGGGCATCAGGGCCATCCCGAGGTGGAGGGCACCATGGGCCAGTACGATCGCAGTTACGGTGGGGAAATTTACCTGGTTGAAAGTGTTGCCGACGTGGACTCGCTGGCGCTAAACAACCCTGAGCAGGTGGGTTATGTGACGCAAACCACACTGTCGATGGATGACACCGCGGCGATCATCGAGCGGCTTCGGGAGCGATTTCCGCAGATGCAGGGGCCTCGGAAAGACGATATTTGCTACGCGACTCAAAACCGGCAGGATGCCGTCAAACAGTTGGCGTTAGAGTGTGATGTGGTGCTGGTGGTTGGCTCGCCAAATAGCTCTAATTCTAACCGCCTCCGGGAGTTGGCGGAGCGCTGCGGAACCAGAGCCTACCTTATCGACAATGCGGAAGAAATCAACCCGGCCTGGTTGCCAGTGCCCGACGGCGTGGTGGGTGTCACGGCAGGGGCTTCGGCGCCGGAACAATTGGTGGCGGCCGTGATTCAGGCTTTGCGGAAATCGGGCGCCAGCCCCGCCGCTGAACTGGCAGGAAAGCGAGAAACCGTGCAGTTTTCGCTGCCCCGCGAACTGCTTTAGGTGCTCCATCTCCCGCTCTCCGCATCCATTCGTCGCTAAAGTTGACCGCCTGTATATAGCAATAGTCACCGGTCTGCTAAAAAGACCGTTAGTCCGAAAACTATAATTTAACTATTTTATTTTGATATCAAGGCGACATGGACATGCAAGCACAAAAAAATGGCTTCACCCTGATTGAAATGATGATCACCATCGCGCTATTGGCGATCTTCGTCGCACTGGCCGGGCCTTCGTTTCGCGAGATCATCGTCAACAATCGGGCGCAGGCGAATGCCAACTTGCTGGTGACATCCCTGAATCTGGCACGCAGCGAAGCGCTTAAGACAAATGCCCAGGTCACCTTGTGTAAGTCCACTGATGGCGTCGCGTGTGCTACGGCTGGCACCTGGGATGGTGGCTGGATCGTCTTTGCCGATCTGGATGCGGATGAAGTAGCCGATGTGGGAGAACTGGTGGTGCAGGTTCAACAAAACCTGGGTAGCGGCTATACCCTGGCGGGCAACGCAGCAACAAACTGGATGGCCTATCGTGCCGATGGCAGCACTTTAAACAATAGCGGGGGTTTGGGTGCGAATACCTTTTTCCTTTGTCCGGGCGACGTAGGCGATATCGAATATGCCCGTCAGATTGTGCTCAGTGCAACAGGCAGAGCGCGCGTTGAGAAAGGCGCCACGGCGGCTGAGTGCGGTTTGTAACCATGACCCATATAAAAAGGTCGAAAACTGTGGATATGGATAGGAAAAAAAAGGTGCCTGAGCGCATGAATAATGGTCGGTGTCGTCAGCGCCAGGCAGGTGTTGGTCTCATCGAGGTGCTGATTGCTGTACTGGTGCTGGCTGTTGGTGTGCTCGGCATCATGAGCCTGCAGATCAATGGCAAGCGGGTCAATTTTCAGGCCATGCAGCGCTCCTCTGGCGCACCACTGGCACAGGAGATGCTGGAGCGGATCAGGGGTAATCCGGGGGATTTGTCACTGTACGCCGCCACCGTTGGGGGGGCGACTATCACCAGCGCTCCCTCGCCCGATTGTTCGAGCGCCACCTGTACGGTGGGGGCGCAGCTGGCCGCTTATGATCTATGGGAGTGGGAGCAACGGCTGGATGCCGCTGCCAGTGGTTTGGTCAACCCTACCGGTTGCATAACGGTGACCGGCCGTTATGTCGCGGTCTCCGTTGCCTGGGAGTCGACCGTCGAACTGGATCAGGCGGGCTCCGGTGGGTGCGGGGATGGTAAATATGGAACCGATGACAAGCGGCGACAGGAAGTAACGATGTCGTCCTATTTCGCCGAATGACAGAATAATAGGTAGATGAATTAAATAGATGAAAGCAGAAAAAGCGATTAAAAATATGAGTGTTGCCAGTAAAACAGTGGGCGCCGGATCAGTTGCTAAGCAAGCGGCACAGAAGGGCTTTTCACTCATTGAGTTGATGATCGCCATGCTACTGGGCCTGTTGCTGGTGGGCGGTATCATCGGCGTCTTTCTCGAAGGTCGGCGTAATTTTGTGCAGGATGAGGAGGTTGCCCGAGTTCAGGAAAATGGCCGCTATGCACTGCGACTGATTGCGCGGGAAATTTCCATGGGCGGCTTTATGGGCGGGGTTGTGGATCTCGATAAATTTGGTACGACGGCGCCGACCACGTGCCTGGAATGGCTGCGTACCCCCCAGCCTATCTATGAGGTGAATAATAACGCCAGCACCACCACCTCTCCTTTCACCTGCATGACCGCTAGCTTCCCTGTTGCCGGTGCTGGCACCACGGCCCACGGTACCGATGTTATTGCCATAAAGAGAGTGGCTGATACGCCGATCGTCGATAGTGGTGGGACTCCGGTTACCACGCTGACTGCGGATAAGACCTACGCTGTTATTGCCAATGGAGGCCGCGGTACGGCGGCCCTTAGCCTGGGTAGCGCCCTTGATCTCACCCCGGGGGCGGGCATTGTCGATACCGGGGCAGGGACCAGTACCGGGGTAAGCGTTTGGGACTATTACGCTAAAATACTTTATCTGGATGATGATGAAGGCGTGCCCAGCCTCTGCATGAGGCGACTGTCAACGACAGCAGCCAGTGCTCCGCCTAACAAGGAATGTTTTGTCCAGGGGATCGAGGATCTGCAGTTACAGTTGGGTGTTGATACTGACGATGATGGCATTGCCAATCAGTATATTTCCGACTCCACTGTAGGTTTAGGCGTGGGCGGAGCGGTTGTTGAAGCGAATATTGTGTCCGTTCGGGTCTACCTGCTGGCGCGGAGCATCGATCCCATCAGAGATTTTCCAGCCGAGGCGCGCACCTATGCTTTGGGTAGCGAGACCGTGACCACCAACGACCAGTACTTCCGCCGGGTCTATGAAACCACTGTGCGGGTACGTAATCAGGTATTAGAGGCAACACCGTGATCGTGCCTGCACTCGTTAAAGAGGATTGTGTATGAAGGTTTCTCCAGTATCAGTCCGCCGACAGCGCGGTGCGGTGCTTTTGGTGGCAATGGTGTTCTTATTGGTGTTGTCAATTCTTGGTGTCAGCATGATGCGATCAGGGCAAATGCAGCTCCTAATGGCCGGTAATGAGCAGTCCCGCCTGACTTCATTCGAACTGGCCGAGGGTATCGGCGAGTCGATAATGGAGGAGTGGAAGGATAACTTCAATACGGATAAGACCATTTGCAAGGATGCAACGGTTAGCGGTGATTGCGACACAACCACCTTTATTGCAGCGCTTGATCCAGAAATCGCTACGAAGATAGCGTCAGCGACCACCACCTACCTGACCCGTCATAAGGTGGACGGTTGCCCACTGCGGGGAATGGGTGTGGAGGTGGATAGCCTGGCGTCTTTTTTTGATCTGGAGTTGACCTATGACAACACGGCCAACCGGCAGGGTAGGACCTCCCTGGTAACGGGCGTAGTGATTCTGAATCCGGTGGGGGAATGCTCGTCTTCTCCTCTTGGTGGTCAACTCGATCACTACGCGCATGTGCCGACGGGGGCTACGTGATAGCGGGTTTAACGACCGGCCTAAACAGATTTAAAGCGAGCCAACAGATTCAAATCTAGGCGATAGATCCAAAGATAGAGCGAACAATGCGAACAATTGATACTGGCATGGATACAGAGGATTTAGATCAATGAACGTTTCAAAAATATTCGGGGCATTACTGCTTATTTTGACGACGTGTACGGCGAGTATCGCCGACGATACAGAAATCTTTCTGGGTGATACATCGGTCACCCTGGCGCCACCGCTGGTGATGTTCACACTGGATTACCGGCCAAACCTGGGCTCTACATTTTGCGCCGACGTTTTGGCGGCCAGCTGTGCCAGCGCATTCGGCGCGGACAGTATTGGCACGAGTATTTATACGGCCCTGAAGAGTTATGTTCCCAGCGGCAAGGCAACCAGGCTGGATGCGTTTCGGGCGGTTTTTAAAGTGGTTTTTGACGACCCCATTTCCAATGGCAAGAAAATCGGCTTTATGATGAACCATGATCACACCAACAGTTGTGTGGGACTGAGCGCGACCAATTGCAGTAACGGTGGCTATGTGCTACGCGGGTTTGAGCTGTTTCAAGCGGGTGACATCAATAAAGCAAAAAAGGAGATCCTGGATATTCTTGGCGCAATACCTACCGCACATGGCGGTGTGTCGCATCCCTATCAGGGTAAAGAGCTATTTTTTGAGCTGTACCGCTACCTGTCGGGGCAGTCTGTACTCAATGGCAAGCTGGGCTTCAAGGATTTTTCTGCGGATTCGACGACGCGTAATCTCAACCACGAATTTGCAGTGGGCGATACCGGCACATCGCCGACCACCAAATGCGCCTTTACCGTGGTGGCCGCAACCACGGGCGATAACCGTCTCTGTGAGGACTATATCGGGCGCGGCGCCGTCTATTCGCCATTCGATGACTCCAATTACATCATCGTTACAAAAGTGGCCGGCTCCTGTCCTCCTGGCTCCACTGCAGTTGGTCCGAAGTGTTACGCGCGTATCTCATCGGCCCTTACCTGGGACCCGAATATCATCACACCTAGCAACAAGTACATCAGTCCCTATACTGGCGGAGAAGACTGGAGTTGCAGCGGCGCCTACACCATAAACATGATGTTTCAGGTGTCGAATCAGGAGAGCGATAGTGACTCTTACATTGGCGCGGGCCTGAGCAGTGGCGGCATGGCCCTGAGCTCATCTCCGGCACCGAGCTTTCCCACCGTGATCAGGTGGCTCAAGGAAAATGATCACGCCAACGGTCAGGCCTCCGGCGTGCCGACCATTGACGGCATACAGGACGTCACATCTTTCTTCCTGGTCGAGAACGTCAACACGACGACTAACGGCTATGCGGCAGCAGGCGGGACTTCTACGGCCATCGATGCGCTGTCAGATCCCCGTAAGCTATACGACGCTTTGATTACCGTTTTCAATCAGATCAACTCGGTGAGCACCACCTTTGTGGCGGTGACGGTGCCCGTTAACTCTGACAACCGCACCAAGGCGCTTTCGGACCTTTATGTGGCCCTCTTCCAGATTGATCAAAACGGTTATCCGCTGTGGTGGGGTAATGTTAAAAAGCTGGACTTTGTCACGGTGACATCCACTGACGCAATCACCGGCGAGGTAACTGAAACGGAGCGTGTGGTGGACGCAATCACTGATAGTGTTAGCGCTTTTAGTCCGATTTCTGGGCGTATCCGCGATGACGCACTCACGTTCTGGACCGATCCGGCCTACCCAGATGTGGTCGCAGCGGATGCCACCAAGAGCGAAATCTCTGGGCGCGATGGCAGTTCACTACGCCGGGGCGGCTTTGGCCATAAGATACCGGGTTACCCTAATGATACTGACACCGTTGGCAATGTTGGCCTGCAAAATGCCAACTTTGGCCTGGTCAATACCACGCGGCAGGTATTTCTCGAACCCGAGACGTTTGATCCGACAGCAGCATCAGGCAATGCCCTGATTGACTTGAACGCGCATGATGCGAGCCCGTTACTGGTGGATGTGCCGATCAGAAAATTGCTGACCATTGTTAATGCCGACGGCACCTATAACTTTGCCTTTATTCAGGAGGTTTTGACTAATGCCGCTGTAGCGTACACCCCGGCAAGCCTGGCGACAGGTACGGCTGCTCAAAAAGAGGCAGCGGCAAAAAATGCCACACAGGTGCTGCTCAAGTGGGTGCGCGGCTACGACGTATTTGACTGGGATATCGATGGTAGCCGGGTCGACAGTCGTTGGTTGGTCGGCGATATATTGCACTCGAAACCCCTGAGCATTAACTACGGTCAACGGACTACCTATGGCGTTGATAATCAGGATGTGCGCATTGTCTTCGGCAGCAACGATGGCATGTTGCACTTTATGCGTAACACGGTGGCTGGCGGCACTAAACCCAGTGCTGTGACCCAGCGAGGCTCCCAGTATGGTGAAGAGATGTGGGCGTTTATGCCGCGCGAAATGCTGGCCAATGTGCCGCGCCTTCTGGT